>JAYYFM010000141.1:0-3375 GCA_036158745.1 Thermoplasmatota archaeon | reverse complement strand
GTTCAGAAGGGCTGCGAAAGTATACGATCGTGAACATCCTTCCGTTCGTTGCAGTGAACATTTTGCTTCTTGGGGACTTGAGGATGAAGATAGAAGTCGCGCTTTTCTCAACAGTCGACTTCTGGTTCTGAAGGAAGGTTGGTCTGGATTGGTCGGGCGCCTTGCAGTCACACTTGACGAAGTTGGGATTCCAATTGAAACGGGTGCGAATGTCGTCAAGGTTGAGAAGCATAAGGCCCATCTTGCTGATGGCCGTCATGTTGAGACAGATGTGATCATCCTTGCCTGTGGCTACGGTCAGGCAAAGAAACTCATCCCAGACCTGCCAGACGTTTCGTTTGTCACCGCTTCAACGATTGACGTTGCATTGGATGCATTGCCCCTTGGTGAGCGCCATGGCATCCTCGATATCGAAAGCTCAATGGCCATCTTTGACATGAAACAAATTCATCCTGGAATTGCTCCTTCTGGGGCACTTCTGTCTGCGGTTCATTTCGGAGAAGGGAAAGGGGAAGATCGACTCGCTGAATTGCACCAATTCATGGACCAACGAGCTCCTGGATGGAAGTCACATATCCTCCATGAGCGCCAACAAAAGAATGTGAAAATTGCTCCAATCGGCGATCGAGTCGCTTGCGGTTTCGCTCGCAAAGATGGCATACTGCTGACCGGTGCTTGGGTCGAAAGCGAACATATCCTCTCTGATGGAGCGGTCGAAGCATCTCGATCTACAGCAGAACACATCAGTAAGATGCCACTTCAACAATGAAAAACCTCGGAGCAATCCGAGAGTCATGCGCATCGTGACATGGAACGTCAACGGTCTACGTGCAGCCATCCGCAAAGGTATTGACAACTGGTTCAAAGACGTTGATGCAGAGATTTGGATGCTTCAGGAAACTCGAGTTCTCGTAGAACAATTCCCGAAGGGCTGGAATTGGCCTGCAACACATCAAGCGATTCTTCATCCTGCTGAAAAGAAAGGTTACTCTGGTGTCGCAACACTCTCGAGCTGTGAAATGATTGAACTTCGAAGAGGAATGGAGGGTAAGTTGGATCCTTCCGATTCTGAGGGACGTATCCTCGTGACACAACATGGAAATCTCACCTGCATCAACACCTATCTCCCGAGTGGTTCCAACAAAGATGAGCGTCAATTTTTCAAGGAAGCATGGATGGATGAATGGCGTTCATGGCTTCAACCTTATTTGGAAAGTGACAAGCCAGTACTGGTTGTTGGCGACTTGAACATCGCTCACACAGAAGACGACATTTGGAATCCAAAAGGGAATGCAAAATCGAGTGGGTTTCTTCCACAGGAACGCGAATGGTTCTCTCAACTTCTTCAAGACGGATGGCATGACTTGTTTCGGGAGCAAGTTGGTGAAGGCGTGAAACTCTACTCATGGTGGTCAAATCGAGGTCAAGCTCGTGCTCTAGACCGTGGCTGGAGAATCGACTACATGCTTGGAAATGAAGCACTCATGCCCTTTGTTGAATCCATCAGAATCGACCGTCAAGGTGGCATCGATATCTCCGATCATGCACCAGTCATTCTTGATTTGAGCGATGCAGTTACATCGTGAAACCTTCGATGACGTACATGATTCCCGAGAGAATAATTCCAATCGTAATCATTGTACTGATGTGTGATTTCTTCCATTTCTTGAGCCATCGCTTTCCAAGATGAACACCGATGATCGCAGAAACAACTGAACCAGCAACGAGTGGAAGATATTCAGCGAGTGCTTCCCCGTCCGAATACAGATAGACAGGTAGGCGAGAAAGGTCGACAGTCAATGCGAGTAGAGCGGCCGTTGCCGCATAGGCGGATTTGTCCGGCAAGCGTCGCTGAAGAAACATGGCTCGCAATGCGCCTTGATGACCGGTTAATCCGCCCATAAATCCTGAGCCAAATCCGCCCCACCGATCTTCGGCCTCAGGAAGGCGATAATTGGTCCAGCGTTCTGAAACTGAAAGGATTGGGAGAAGAATCAAAGCAAATCCAACAACGATGAGGAGTGGTTGTGGATCGATGCTCGTGCTGAGTGAAGCACCGATTAAAGCACCAAGGACCATTGCCCAACCATAGCGTTTGACCGCCAAGAAGTCAACATCGCCTTTGAGGAGAACAAGTTTCCAACCGTTATGGGCTGCATGAACAACCGCAACTGCTGCAATGGCAAGATGTGGATCAAGCCATAGAAGCATGACTGGCGTGATCATTGTTGCAAGCCCAAATCCTGCGGGGACAGTAAGTGCTGCCGCAAGAAGTGTTGCTGCCATGCAGAACACAATGAGCATCACATCCATGCTGGTTAGAACACGCATCGTAGCATCAATCTGTCTATATTGCTTCATTGAAACAGGGGGTTATATCCTCACTTCACGGCAAATAGCCATGGGCTGGGTAAAGATAGAATCTGGCGGAGGGGCATTTTCGTCCCAAATGAAATCCGCCCGTTCTCCGAATGCAACTACGTGGTGGTACTTGCCCTACGATCAGTTGAATCTTGATTTATTACCCAGTCATGATTCGATTGGCATCATTCTCATTGAAAGCGAAAAACAAGCCAAGAGACGACCTTATCACAAGCAGAAACTCTGCTATATCCTTTCCAATATGCGTCACTTTGCAATTGAAACTGTTCGTAAGGGAATCCCGGTTGTGTACGCCTCAACCAATGAACAATACGACGAACCTCTTCGAGCATTGGCTCAAGAGTTTGGTTCAATCAACATGTTCCGTGCTGCTGAACGCGAGTTACGACTGACATTGTCCGAGTTGATTGAAGATGAATCAATCATCGAACATCCACATCCGGGATGGTTAACGCCTCAAGATTGGTTTACTGAAACGGTTGGAAACGAACCCCCGTTCCGAATGGATCGCTTTTACCGACGTGTTCGAAAGGAGAAAGGTTGGTTGATGGAAGGAGACTCCCCAGTCGGTGGAAAGTTCAGTCATGATGCCGATAATCGTCAACCTTGGAAGGGCGAGCATCAGCCTCCACAAGCTCCTGAATATTTAATTGACGAGATTGACGAAGAAGTGATTGCATTCGTAAACGATCGATTTGCAGAGCATCCAGGAGAAGCCCGTTTGAATCACCTACCCACTAGCTATGATGATCACCGAAAGGCACTGGATTTCCTTTCGGACATCCTGACCTTGTTTGGACCATACGAGGATGCAATGACAAAAGAAAGCAGAGGATTGTTCCATTCTCGTCTCGCTTCCTCCGTCAATATTCATCGCGTTCTGCCACAGGAAGTCATCGACGTTGTCGTTCAAGCGAAGGTTCCATTGAATTCACAAGAAGGGTACTTGCGGCAGATGATTTGGCGAGAATATGTTCACCACGTCCACGAGGT
>JAYYFM010000140.1:0-3399 GCA_036158745.1 Thermoplasmatota archaeon | reverse complement strand
TCCAACGAAGAACTACGGGAAATTATCCCATTAATTCGTCGTTGGGGAAACTGAAGAAAAAAGGAGGAAAATGACATGCAACCCCCCGCACCACCAGCAGCCCCGCCCGCGCCAGCGCCAGCAGCGCCAGCGGCACCAGCGCCACCTGCACCTGCAGCACCAATGCCTGCGGCACCAGCCGCACCAGCAGCACCTGCAGCACCAGTAGCGCCTGCCGCACCTGCAGCACCGGCCGCTCCGGCCCAGCCGAAGCACCAAAGCACCCCAGAAGTCCGTGAGCGACTTTCCGCCGTCGGCGCCATCGCACAAGCGATCAGCGCTGAGGTTCAGAAAGTCATTATCGGTAAGAGCCACGTCATCGACAACGTTCTCATCAACATTCTATCCAACGGTAACCTTCTCTTCGAAGATTACCCTGGACTTGCAAAGACGTTGATGACCAACACGTTTGCTGACGCTCTCGGTTGTGACTTCAAGCGTGTTCAATTCACGCCTGACCTGCTCCCAGCTGACATTACCGGTACCAACATCTATGACGCTAAGAAGGGTGAATTTACATTCAAGCCAGGACCTTTGTTCTGTAACCTACTCCTCGCTGACGAGATTAACCGTGCTCCGCCAAAGACCCAAGCTGCATTGCTTGAGGCTATGCAAGAGAAGCAAGTAACCATTGGTACTGTTACACACAAACTCCCTGCTCCGTTCATTGTTATGGCAACCCAGAACCCAGTCGAGCAAGAGGGTACCTACCCACTTCCTGAAGCTCAACTTGACCGTTTCATGTTCAAGATGAGTGTCGGTTACCCAGACCGTGCTGACGAAGACGAGATTCTTGCTCGACGTATCACACGTGGTAAGGACGCTGTCGATGTTGATGTTATCACCGACCCACAGCGTGTTATCGCTATGCAGCAGGCTTGTGAAGACATCTACGTCGATCCAGCCATCCGTATGTACATGGTCGAGGTTGTCGCACGAACTCGTGAGGACCCTCGTGTTCTCGTAGGTTCCTCGCCTCGTGGTTCCCAAGCATTGCTCAAGACTGCACGTGCAGCAGCAGCTATGCGTGGTCGTGACTTTGTAACGCCTGATGACGTCAAGTCGATTGCAGAACTTGCGATTGCCCACAGAATCATCCTCAAGCCTGAGCATCAAATCAAGGGTCTTGAGGCTGGCGAAGTTATGCAAAGCATCCTACGAGAAGTCCCAGTACCTACCGTTTGATACCGTTGAATCATACTTGACTAAAGGTGTTCTTGGATGTGGAGTCGTAAATCAGCAATGCTAGGAAGCATGGCCGTGGCCATGTATCTTCTTGGCCTTACGCTCAGGAATTCCCAATTGGTCACAATAGCTGTTGTGATCTTTGTGTTCTTGACGTGGGCTGCCCTCTTTGGTGGCCATGCTGACGTCGCTTCCAGTGGTCGACGCGCAGAAGAGTGGATGGGTGAGGAGGGTGTTGCCCTAGGCAGCGTTCTCGCCATGCGAAAGCTCTCTGGTTCACGTATCTTCGAAGATGGTGAATTAACTGTGACGTTACGTATGCAGAACAATTCTGGACTCGCCAAGATTCTCGAAGTTCGAGATCGTGTTCCAGAAGTGATGCGAATTAAGGAAGGTTCGAACTACATTTTGATGGAACTTGGCCCTCGTCGCGAGACGTACATCGAGTACACGCTTGAGTGCCCTCTCCGTGGATTCTATAGCATCGGTCCCGTTGCTGTACGAGTCCAAGATCCGTTCGGTCTATTCCACAAGGAAAAAGAAATGCATGTCTACAACGATTTCCTTGTGTTCCCGAAGATGGAAGACCTCAAAGATACATTCGTCAAGTCCCGCGTTCCAAAGATTTTCACTGGAGCCGTCAACATTCGTCAACCAGGTCCTGGTTCCGAGTTTTACTCACTGCGTGAGTATTTCGAAGGTGATTCGTTCCGTGCCATTAACTGGAGTGCATACGCACGTTCTGGTAAATTGATGGTCAACGAGCGTGAGCGTGATGCTGTTTCCGATGTCATCATCATCATTGATTCTCGAGCCGTTAGCGAAACCGGTCCTGTCAGTCGAAACGCACTGGTGTACTCGACACGTGCCGCAGCATCACTGGCCAAGTACTTCCTTGGCCGGAGAGACTCTGTTGGTGTCGTTGTTTACGGTGATGAGGTTGTCAGCGTCGACCGTGACACAGGTAAGAAACAACTCTACGTGATTCTCACCAAGCTTGCTGGTGCTGTTGCTCGAGGCAACATTCCACTGCAAGTTGTTGTCAACCGAATTCTGCCACACATCAACAAAGGTAGTCCAATCATCTTCTTGTCCAATCTGGAAGATGACCCAACCATTGTCAACGCCCTACGAGACTTCCGTGCTCGTGACTTTGACGTGACAGTTCTTTCACCATCATCGCTTGAGTTCGAATTTGACGCCAAGCGTCTTGACCGAACTGGCTATGAAGTCATGAAAACCGAACGCGACGTCTTGATTGGAGAACTCCGTGGCCTAGGTGTCAACATCATGGATTGGGAGCCAGATATGCTTCTTTCAACCGCACTTGCAGGTGCACGAGGATTCTGAGGTGAGACGATGACCATGCGAAAACCATCTTCAGACACGGCTCACTTGTACGACGGCAAAGTCGTACGATCTTCTGCACCAAGCCGAAAGAAGGCAGCAGGACAGGCAGGAATTGGTTCAGAAATTCCAAAGGATGCCATTCCCGAGTTGGAAATGCCTTCCTTCATTGAGAGTCTCATCGGCGGACCAATCGTTCCTAAGATGAAATTCCTGCCGCCAGACAAGTTCGTTCAGAACATGCAACTCGGTGTGTATGTCATTCTCGTTGGACTTGCGCTCCTTACGTACATCATTTCACCTCCAGAAGGAACCATCTGGTTCATGCTTCTCGGAAGTGCTGACCTCGCTCTGCTGTTCCAAATCGGTATCATCACTGGTGCTACAGGACTAGGTTTCTGGGGCGCTTACCAGCGAGACGCTCGCTACATGCTCGGATCGTATCTGTTGTTCATTCTCGCTATCATGCGATTTGCATCCTCAAAAACAAGCGTCAACGATTTGTTTGGACTTGCAGATAGTCCTACGATTCTTGCTTCTTTGGTCGTAATTTACTCGGTTTTGCTCATTATGTACTTTGAGCTGTCAAACGGTGTCATGCGTTACTCTATGCTTGATACGAGCATTCGAACGAACGAAGTCTACGTCATGAATCCAAAGAAGATTGTGGGCAAGTACCACCGCTCCCTGATCATCAATCCAATCGTTGCAACCGTTCTTGCAACATTGGTTCTGTCTGCCAACACCATTCTGCCTTGGATCGTTGGAATACTTTCAGAAGATACGGCTACTCGACTAAGTGAATCGGTCGAACTCGGCTCTGTGTAC
>JAYYFM010000139.1:0-3404 GCA_036158745.1 Thermoplasmatota archaeon | reverse complement strand
GTTCATGAGGGTGCTTGGGCCTCTTACAAACAGATGCCAATTGGCTCGTATTGTTATAGCGGTTTCGCCTACGACATGGAGAATGATTACATCGCTATTCCTGATTGTGATTCATACAACTATGAAACATTACACATCTCGATCCGACATAATTCCGACTGGAATACGGTTGTTCAGGTTATCGAGACGAATCTGCTGAACGTTCAATTCCTCAGTTTCTCACCGAATGGTGAATATCTACTCGTACTTGACTACGAGTTTGAGATTTACAAAACAGATACTTGGGAGAGAGTGTATTCTGACGATATATCATCGACCGATGGTTCGTACTATCCGGCTCAGGATATTAGTTGGTCAGGAGATGGTGAGCGGTTGGTGATTGCAACCGGTTACGAGGGTGGAAAAATGTATGAAGGTCCTGATTGGCAGGAGGTAACCGGTACGACATCGAACGGGTACTACGTAACTCACCATCCTCTTGAAGACACACTTTGGTACCTGTCAACCGATGGAACCGTCGCCAAATTTGAATTGCAAAATGTGCCTTTTGTGGGAGAAAGTTGGGTCCAGGTACAAACTTACACCACGGATAACTCCGAATACGGTAGGATGTCAATCAGCCCCAGTGGCAACCTAATCCTCGTCAATGTTGGTTGGTATGGAAATCGTGTGTACACAAGTTCATCATTCGAGTTAGAATTCACGGCATATGGTACAAGCCCTGTATTCAGTTCCTCCGGATCTCATTTGTTGTACCAGACCTACAATAGCGGCTACGAAATCTATTCGACGGATGTTTGGTCAAGAACGAGCCAAATTGACGAAGAAACTTCATCAAGTTACTACACTGCGCTTTCTTTTAGTTCTGATAACGATGAAATCATCTCCTTGGTTGATGGCGGAAGGTACGGCGAAATTGCTTTCATGGCAATGAAACCGGATTCAGATTATGATGGAGTTGTGGACGAACTCGATTCCTGTCCAAGTACCCCAACCCAAGAGGGTGCTGACGTTCGAGGCTGTGCCCCGAGTCAAAGAGATACTGACCTCGATGGAATAAATGACCGTGATGATGTTTGCCCGAGGACAAACGTCAGTTCCTCAGTCGATGCCTCAGGATGTTCAGAGGAGCAATTAAGCGATTCAGATGAAGACGGGATTTCAGACTCCGATGATCAGTGCCCAAACACTCCAATCAACGAGTACAGTAACATTTACGGGTGCAGTTCAAGTCAGCGCGATGTCGATGAAGACGGCATATCTGACCTTAACGATCCATGCCCCCTCGATGTTTTTCCTGAGTGTTCAGACGTGAGGTCTTGGATTCCGGACACGGAACCGATTGATGATACAGAGGATTACCCGGTGCCACTATGGTCGCCGAATGGAGATTTACTTGCAACGTTTGGCAATTCAAACAAGATTATCATTCTCAACCCTGATTTATCAATTGAGCACGAGATTACCAATGAGATTGCAGAGACGTCTTTCTCGAGGTTCTTGTGGTTACCAGACGGAAATTCCATTGTTGCACTTTGGAGAAACACGAGTTACTACCAATCGATGTGTGGATACTCGATCTTCACCCTCTCAAACATTGAGAATCCTACACACAACACAATCAGCAACACATGCGATGCCATCAGAGCAAGAGCACTGAATCCAAATGGAGATGAACTCGCTGTATCGATTTTTTCTTACGATGACTACTCTGGCAAACTTGTGACGATCAACCTCAGCAGTGGAAATCAAGGTTTTGAAGACGACAATTACTATCCTCGCCAACTAGCATATTCTCACGATGGCACAACCCTCGTGGGATTCACATCAGGTAGTATATTGATGTGGGACACATTCGATGGCTATCTGTTGCGAAGCGAGGCAATTGATTCAATCACATCCTTCCATCAATCGCCGGACGGAGATTGGCTAATCATCACAGCAGGTGAGGAAATCAAATTATACTCATTCAACACACTCAACATGAAGGATTCAATTTCAATCGAGCCAAGTTATGACGAAGATTCCTATGTTTCAATCGACGACATGTCGATATCACGAAATGGAAATCTGATTTATGTATCGATTTCCGAGACACATTATACCCAAGGAGAACGCACAGAAAACGTCACATTGCACACCTACCGTATTTCAGAATCAAATGAAATAGAATTCCTTGTTAAATCAAACGCTATCAATGAATCGAGTTGGATGAGTATGTCCATTTCTCCCGATGAATCAATGGCATTTGTACGGTTGAGTTCAGTCGATGGATTGACACGTTGGACCAGAGATTCCGATGCTGATGGCATAACTGACATGGATGACCTTTGCCAAGAAACGCCAGTTTCTTCGGAAATCGATGTGAATGGTTGCAGTCAGGAGCAGAGGGATGACGACAATGATGGGGTTGCAAATTCTGATGATTTGTGCCCCAACTCTTCGTCTGGAATCCCTGCGGATGAAAATGGGTGTACAGACCAACAAGTCGACTTCGATCTCGATGGTGTATGCGACGAAGGAGCTGTAAGTAATGGTCCATCGAATTGTTTTGGCGAAGACAAATGCCCTGACTCAAAATCGGGCGTACAACCTGATGCGAATGGGTGCACATGGGCGCAGCAAGACAGCGATAGAGACGGCGTGAATAATGCAGAAGATCAATGTGAAGATACCGAGATTGCAGGTGATGCTGACGCCAATGGATGCGACCGCAAACAGAGAGATAGCGATGGTGATTCTGTATTTGATTACTGGGATCTTTGTGAACAGACATCATCGGGAGACGAAATTGACGAGGTTGGATGTTCCGACGTACAGGTCGATTCAGATTTTGATAATGTTTGTGACCGAAATGCTGCTTCGGTTGGTCCATCAAACTGCACCTCAGCCGACATATGTCCAAACACAGAAATGAATCAATCTGTGGATCAGAACGGGTGTTCTTGGGATCAAAGAGACGATGATGGGGATGGTGTTTTCAACAAATTCGATCTCTGCCCTGATACCCTTTCAGATACTGTTGCACCTAATGGATGCTCTGCATGGCAGATAGACACCGACAGCGATGGCGTGTTTGACGCAAACGATGAGTGTGCAAACACTGACCCCAATCAAATTGCTAATGCAAAAGGATGCTCCGATGAACAGAGCGAATCGAAAGGAGCAAGTTCGACTGAGAATATACTCGATTCAAACATAGTTATCGGGCTTTCGGTTCTCGTCGTTATCGCGCTTATACTCTTCACCATAAAGAGAAGCAAAAGAGATGTTCGCTTCGAAGAGGCCCAACCGGTTCAATATCCAGAATATGCTACTCGCGGGGCAATGCGAGACGGAATGGAATGGATTGAACACCCTGCGGGTAGTCAACAATGGTTCTATCGAGACCCATCAACCCAACA
>JAYYFM010000138.1:2152-3503 GCA_036158745.1 Thermoplasmatota archaeon | reverse complement strand
CGTGACGAGAAGCAAACTTGTCACCAACTTCAGGAACCTTATGGCTTCGAACCATGACACGAACCAAACGACCGGAGTTGTCGGATTCTGTGACGTAGACGTTGTCGACCCATCCCTTCTCACCGTGGCGAACAAGCATGGATGATTCACGTCGTTCTTGTGCCATGAGGAAGGCACCGCTGTTCGACTCCTCAAGGAATCTCGGAGGACTGGTCTTGCCGACAAGGACGTCGCCACCCTCGAGATAGGTCTCTGGGAGTGGCAACCCATCGTCTTCGAGATGGAAGTATGCTTCGGCTGGCTTCAATCCCTTGACTTCTGTCAGCTTGTTACCGGGTTTCTCGATCTCCTCGACTTGACCGCCTGGGAATCGGCGTCGTTCAGCGTTGTAGGTTCGATTGAAGGTTGAGCGTCCAAGTCCACGGTCAACAGATGCACGGTTCATGATTACAGCGTCTTGCATGTTGTAGCCGTGCAGGGACATGATTGCAACGATGAAGTTCTGACCGCCAGGTCGCTCATCGAAGTTTGTTGTACGCATGGCGTCTGTTCGAACAATCGAACGGTGTGGGTAGTGCAGGATGTGCGCACGTGTATCAGGACGTAGACGGTAGTTTGCGCTTGGTAGACCAAGCGATTGCTTGACCATCGCAGTTCCACCAGTGACACGTGGGGTTGAGTTGTGTTCTGGGTATGGAATCAACGAAGCACAAACACCGAGGACAAGTTGTGGGTCGATTTCGACATGTGTGTGCTCTGATGAGAAGAGCAATGGAACATCGAATTTCGCGATTTCAACGCTACCATTCGGCATTCGAACCTCTGCTTCGAGAGAAGCAGATTCGACACCGGGTTCACCAAGGTTGACCCATCGAATGTTTTCGTGCGTAACTGGACGGCCAGCAAGTGGGCCTTCAGGAACGGTCTCTGGAAGAGCGAACGGCCGTGGGGCAATGTAGAGGTCTTCTTCTTCCTCAGCATCGACCCACTCAACGATTCCATCAATGACCAAGTCGCGGAAAGTAATGTTCCCTGCAGCAAGGTCGTTGAGGTGGCTGTTTTCAAGACGAGGTGCGCCATCGTAGAGAATCAACAGAGGACGAAGAATTCGACCCTTGTCTGTGTTGATGAAAATATCACGGTTTTCGGTATCGTGTCGGATGGAAACTTCCGATGGGATGGTTCCACGACGTCGGCTGTTCTTGAACTGAGAAAGAAGGTTCTTTCCGTTCTTGTGCATACCGTAAATATCACCGTTGACGTGGATTCGGTCACCATCGGTCCAATCCTTAGGTTGGTAGACGTCGAGCTCGTCGAGTCGTTCACGGATTTCTTGTGGATCGACTTCTTC
>JAYYFM010000138.1:0-2142 GCA_036158745.1 Thermoplasmatota archaeon | reverse complement strand
CTTCAGGTGTCTCGTTTGGACAGAGACGGCCCCACTGTGTCGGGTGAAGGTCACGGGCCTCGAAGTGAGGTTGACTGCGAACCAATGGCGAGGTGACACGTCGCATGTGAGAGAGCGATGCGAGGTAGGTTGTTCGGTCGAGCAACTGACTGACACCAGATCGTCCACCGACCCAGTTACCAGTGGCAAGAGCGTGCAGAATCTTGGACGAGAGAACATCGGGTCGAAGACACGAGGTGATCTTGAGCTCTCGCTTGCGGTTGTGGTGACGTTCGAGTTGGTACTTGAGGTCACGGGCGAGTTGTCCAGATGAGACACGGAACAAGTCTTCGATAAGGTCCCCAGCAAGACGAACACGCTTGTTGGCGTAGTGGTCTTTGTCGTTCGGTTCTTTGTCATTAAGAGCCATCTCAAGGACTTGGCGGACGATACGGCCGAGGAAGATTGCCTTCTTCTTTCGGTCTTCGGGTTGGTCGCCCAAGTGAGGAAGGAGTTCACGGTCGAGGAGTTGGTTAACACGTGCTTCTCGGTATTCCTTTTGTTGTCCGGCTGCGAATTTCTTTTGCAACCACTCGTAAGCCTCAGGCTCGCTCTTGACTTCAAACTCTTCGTTGTCGTTGACTTCGTTGATGTTGGCAACGATGTACTTGAACGTCTCTTGAGGACCAGAGATAGCTGTGAACACTTCTTGGTCGTTTTCGATACCTAAGGCACGCATGAGAAGAACAACAGGAATCGGGGTAGTTCCTGCTGTGCTAACCTTGACCATGAGCATGCCATCTCGACGCTTTTCGACCGTGAGTGGCTTTCGCATACCGTTCTTTTGCGAGAAGATTTTTGCAACTTCGGTTCGCTTTGCGGTTCGCTTGTTGATTTCGACCGTTACACGGTTTGGTGCAAGGTCTTCCATGGAGATGAGAACACGCTCAGTTCCGTTGATAATGAAGTAGCCACCAGGGTCGAGAGGGTCTTCGCCCTTGTCTCGAAGAAGGTCAGCAAGAAGTGCAGCGTCTTCAGGTGACTTGGTCGGCTCAAGAGCACGCCCATCAGCGATGTGACTTGGGTGGAGGTGGCATCGTCGAGAGCGAACCATGATCGGGATGGCTCCGACTTGGACACCTTCTTCAGGGAAAGAGGCGACACCGTTGCGGTAAATGGTGAAATCGATGGTAACTGGCGACTGATAGGTCAATTTTCGCAGTCGGCATTCCATTGGTGAAGCGTTGTGGTAGGAACCGTTGGCTTCTCGAATGTTTGGTGCGCCGAGTGTGATGTTCTTCATTCGAATGACGATATCTTGATCAGCGACGTCGAGCTTGATGTAACCGCCGAGGTCGTCGATGATTTCTTCATCGGTACCGACACGAATGTTTCGAATGATACGCTCCATTCGAGACAATTGGTTGTCGGTGGAAGGAATGCAGTCGTTGTAGGAAGCAAGTTGGTGGTTGACAAGGCTTCGTTCTCGGAAAAATGATTCAATAATTTCTTGCATAATATCAACTCCAGCTTCAACTGCCCTCCACGATGAGGCGATAAGCCACTGCACTACCAGCGGACCTTGAGTGGCGTACAACCTTCAAGACACGGTCAGCAATCCAGCCAGCCGCTAGCGGGCGATGGTCTGGATTGGCTGCAAGTGCAGCATTGTCGACGATTTCCGCTGCTTCCTTGATGGCTTGGACAACAGGGTCTGAAATGAGGACTTTTGGCAGCAACTCCTTTGCGAGGCGAGGGTTACCGTCTTCGTCCATTTCTTCAAGACCCCAAGGAGAGAGTTCGTCTCGCTCGATAGCGTATTGTTCATCAGCGGTGATGTTTGCATCACCGAGGAGTTCCTGATGGGGAACCAACTCGTGGTTCAGAGGATTGAAGCGGATGGTTGCTTCTGGACGGTCGAACTCGTCGAGAGCCTTGGAGGAAATAGTGATTTTCTTGCTCTTCTTGATGCGAGAGCGTCGGTTGCCTTGATCGGCGATAATTTGCATAATTTTGGTGAAGGATTCGCTGTCTTTGGCGATGCCGAGAATCTTTGCGATTTCATCGGCAGGCATACCTTTGATATCGGCCATGTTGCGGTCCGTGGCCAGTTTGTGGGCGTATTCGTCGGAGACTCCGAGTTCAATTAACCGTTTTTTTGTT
>JAYYFM010000137.1:0-3536 GCA_036158745.1 Thermoplasmatota archaeon | reverse complement strand
AAGAACGCGAAGCGTGGCGAGTTCAGCATCACGCTCGCTCAAATTGATGAGCAATGTGTTGAACAGAATGGCAATGGCCATCAGCGCACCAAGAACGTAAATCGATTGCATGACCGCTTTCTGCTGCTCGATGAGTTCCTCAAAGGTTGCGACCATGGTCTCCTTCTCAACAATTGAAACGGTTGAGAACCGGATGTCTTCTATGTCAACGCCGTCCTTTGTAATCAGCAATGCGCCGTTGGCTTCTAGTCCAACAATCGGCTCAACATCAGCACGATGCATGTAGATTGAACGGCTTAGTTCACGAGCAATACCGACGATCTTGATGCTGTGTTCCTCGCCTTCAAACTCGATTGAGATGGTGTCTCCGACACTGTATCCTTCGAGTGCTGCAGATCCCTCATCAAGGATGCCTTCAACAGGCGATTGTCCTACTTGAGGGAGATTTCCGTCGAGCAGATTCAGTCTATGGAGTGCATCATCTTGTTCAGAGAGAACGTCGTTGCCCTTGAGATCGATGGCCTTCGTAGTCCCAGTGATGCTCGCTTGTGCAACGAGAGTCAGCTCAAATGCGGTTGTGTTCTCTTCAGCCCAAGTCGTGATGTTCTCAAGTCCTGAAGGGAAAGCAGCAACTTGGTATTCCCAGTTTTCTTGTGCATCGGTCGCTTCCGAGAACGCTCCAGTGAATCCTGCTACAAACATCATGTTGCCTCCAAGAATGACCATGGCGAGCGAAAGAGCGAGTAGCGTTGCAAGCAACCGGGCAGGCTTGCGGAAGGTTGAGCGTAGACCTAGACCAATACCCGGCGGAAGAGCAGACGTAATCTTGGTCAAGATTCGATTTGGTTTCTTATCCGATCCTTGGCCGAGAATGTCGAGTGGTTGCAATCGAGCAGCCTTCCATGCTGGACGGATGCCAAACAGGAAGGTGATGAACAGGGCTGAGAGAGAAATGGTTGCGATGATGTCCGCGTAGTGATGTGTGACAACGACAGGAATTCCAAGGAACGAGAAATAGAATGCCGTAAAAGCCCCTGAACCGATAGACGATGTTCCAAGAAGAATACCGAGCAATACCCCCGGTACTCCAAGAACGAGTGGAACCAGTAAGTATCCAGTCATGACGTCGCTTGTGGATGCTCCAATCGTGCGCAGGACTGCGATTTCTCTTGATTGTGTCCGAATCAGGCGGTCAAGGGAGACGGCGATAACAAGTCCACTGATGAACAACAGAATTCCAAGAATGAACGGAATCGATTTCGACAAACTGTCCTTGTCAAGTCGTAGCAATTCAGCACTCAACTGACCACGATCGAGGACGTATCCATCGGCACCTGATTCGTTCATAGCGTCTGTGAGCGTGTCTTTGGTCGCCTGGAGTTCAACGCCCTCGTTCTCATCCGTATCGCTCAAGTCGAAGGCAGGTGTTCCTTCCAAATCGATGTTGAGTGTGTTCCGAGCAAGTGGTTCATTTCCTGAGATATCGGCGAGGACTTCAGCATCCATGTAGGCAACAACGTAGCTCGATTCTTGAGGGAGAATCGAATCTGGATTGGCGTAGAACAACTCCAACGGACTGTTGGCAAAACCGATTACGGTGAACGTCTGGACACCTCCTTCTCCAACGATGATGTCGATGGTATCGCCAAGTTCCATATTGATTTCATCGTTTAATGCGAAGTGCGCATCGATGACAATCTCGCCATCGGATGGTGTAATTGATCCGTCAACATTCCACAGTGTGTTGACCTGTCCTTGTTCAATACCATAGAATTTCGATGCAATCCAATCCGTATTCGTTTTCGATTGACCTGTGAGAATCAAACTGGTTTCGCAACTATTGTGTTCAATAGATGAACACGCACTTGTGAGGTTGTCTTTGTGTTCGATATCGTAACTTGTTGCCATCAAATCAGCAAAGTTGGTTTCTGCATAGAAATCGTCGTAGACTCTGTCAGCGTTTCTAGAATGTTCAGAAAACACGATGCCAGCGTAGACCGATATGGTGATGAGCAAAACGACCGTAAGGATACGTAGTTTGGTTCGCATCAAACTACGCGACAAACGTCGTAAAAGCAGTGTGTTCAACTTCTTCACTCCAACATCGATTGCGCCATATCTTTGATTTTCGAACCGATCTTCTTGACACCATCAACCGTGTTGTCAACAACGGATTCTGCCGTGTGTTTCGCCGTCATGGCGATGCTTTTCAGGCCACCCGTTTCATCTTCCACAATCTTTCCACTATCGAGATGGACGATGCGTGTTGCGAATCGAGTAAGCGATTGGTCGTGTGTGACGAAGATGGTGGTCATCTTCTCTTTCCGGCAGGTTTTGATCAAGGCTTCCATGACCATGTTCGAGGTCTCAGAGTCAAGGTTTCCAGTCAATTCGTCTCCAAGAATGATGCGTGGACTCTTGGCAAGAGCACGAGCGATAGCAACACGCTGACGTTGACCGCCTGACATTTGCGAAGGAAATCGATCCTCAAGTCCTTTCAAGCCAACAGAATCCAGCAAGTCCAGTGCCTTTTGTTTGTCTCGAGCACCTGCCAAATCCTGGACGAGGAGGACGTTCTCGAGCGCGGTAAGATCTGCCAAGAGATTGAAGAATTGGAAAATATAACCAACATTTTCACGGCGGAAGGTGGTCATCTTTTCGATATGACCCAACGGAACATCATCGCCGCTGAATTGGTAGGAACCATTGGTAGGAATGTCCAGTGCTGCGATGGTATTGAGCAAGGTTGTCTTCCCAGAACCCGATGGACCTAGGAGAGCAACAATCTCGCCTTCTTCAATCGAGAGCGAGATGTTGTCCAAGGCTTTGACCAGTGTTTCATCTTCACCGTAATGACGACTTAAGCCACTTAACTGTATGAGAGGCATGCCTTTTGGCATGTATTGGGTGATTTAGATGTTATCTAGGTAGACCTATACCTTTTGCCAATCGGTACCATTCCACCACAAGGTCGAACCGTCGCTCATCCTTCTCCACGTGTGGCCGTTCTCATCTGTCCATTGATTTTCAACGGTTGGTTCAGCCACCATCGGTTGAGCAGGTTCAGGTATTGGTGAGGCATACATCTGTTGCGTAGGTTCGATTGAATCGGCTTGAGGCAGTGGTGTTGTCTCCTTGGGTTCCATTGAATCACCGTTCTTTCTTCGCATGAAGAGAAGACCTCCAACAGCAGCGAGAACGAGAATTACACCGATGATGATCATCAATTGCATGCGTGCAGCTGCTTCATCTTCCAATTCCTTTTGCTCATTGTCACCCATGCCATCACCATCACTGTCCATGGTTTCACTGGCATCTTCTGGGAATGCATCGGCATTATCACCGACGCCATCAGCGTCTGTGTCCATCGTTTCAAGAGGGTCGTTCGGGAATGCATCTGCGTTATCACCAACACCATCGTTGTCCGAATCCATTGTTTCAGATGCATCCATCGGGAAAACATCAGCACCGTCGAGAACACCGTCATCATCCGAATCAGGGTCCAAGCGATCGCTTCCCTTTGAGAGTTCATCAAG
>JAYYFM010000136.1:0-3561 GCA_036158745.1 Thermoplasmatota archaeon | reverse complement strand
AGCAACGACATCGACACCTGGAAGGTTTCGAGCGGCTTGTGCAAGACCAGCCTTTTCCTTGACGACCAAGAGTACGGACTTTGGCGTCTTGTGAACACGACCACGCATGGTTGCCTTACCGGCACGAATCTTGCGGTTGGAACGAGCACGGTAGAGATCGTGTCCAAGTCCGAGTTCGTTGAAGATAGCGAGGACCTTGCGAGTGGCTGAGCCATGGTTGAAGGTCTCGATGTTGTATTCCTCTGTCTTTCCATCAACGGTCTCTGTGTAGTTACCGAGAACGATTGGAAGGTGCTCGACCGACTCATCGAGTTGGTGACCACGAGCGGTGACCAATTCCATATCGACGGTTGCGGAAAGTGCAGCGTCACGAGCCATGCGTCGTTGCTTGGCGTTGAATTTACGCGACCAGTCCTTCTCGACCTTTGGTCCGTGAGCACGGCGACCACCAAGTGTGTGTGGGTTTTGTGCAGCACGGCGTTGTCCAGTTCGTCGCATGATACGGGAAACACCACGGCCCTTACCCCACCATTCGACGGAGTGCTTCATACCTGCCATAGGGCGGCGCTTTCCGACGTGTCGGCGAGAACCGTAGGCTTGTCGGCGGTTGGCTCGGCTGGATGCAACGGCATCACGGACGAGGTCAACACGAACGGATTGGCTGAACGATTCTGGGAGGGTGACCTTGGATCCATCTTCGACAGTAATGTCGAAAACGCTCTGAAGACGACCGGCATCCATCTCATCTTGTGTGATGTTGTTGCTGATGTTCTTGACGGCTACCTTCATGTTCAGGCCCCCTGCTTGCTGCGTGTACTGACGTAGGTGATTTCGTACGGTTGTGGCTCCTCATTGGAACGGATTGCATCACGGAATCGGATCAATCGCTTGGCAGGTCCTGGGACACTGCCCTTGATGAGGATGTAATCTGAGTTGACTTCACCATAGTGGAGGAATCCACCTGCAGGTGTAATTGAGTGCTCTTCTGGGTTTGCAACGCGAAGAACACGCTTGTTGAATTCGGTTCGCTGGTGGTATCCAGTTTGACCACCCTGTCGGATGGTCTTTCGAACGTATCCTGTACCAAAGTCACCCATGTTACCGTGTTGTCGGCGCTTCTTGGAGTTCTTGTGCGATTGGAGCTTACCGCCAAATCGTCGGATAACACCTTGCCATCCGTATCCCTTGGTAACAGCGACAATGTCGGTCATTGCTCCTTCCTCGAATGCATCGGTGAAGGAGACTTCGTCACCAAGTCGCTCTTGGGCAAAGGCGAGTTGATCACTTGCAGCGCCACCATCAAGTCCGACTTCCATGACTTCAGGAACCTTGGATGGGGAACCAGTAACGTTGGAAGGTTGGGTAGCAACAATGAGGCGAACTTCGCACAGGTCTTGCTTTCCGAGGTTCTCGAAATGCTTGTCTGCGTCGTGATTCTTTCGGTTCGATACACGGTCGAAGATTTCTGGGAACGATTCAGTGAGTGTTTCTGCATCAACCCATACCTCACCAGCGGCTTGCTTGCCGTATGGTGTCATTCGGTATCCACGCACACCGAGGATACGCATCTTTGGTACCTCGACAACGGTGACAGGAATTCGAATTTCCTGACCGGCGCTGGTTGATCGTGGATTGAGGTCTCGAGCAAGAACGTGTGTCATTCCAGCCTTCCATCCTGCAAATCCTTGCATTCGTACTTCGCTTGCGTCGCTGGTCGGCCATGACTTGACGTGACCAAACGGTCGGTTGGCCCGCTTACGCGGGCTAAACGCCATGCTACCTCGACGTGGGTGGTGTCTTTTTGCCATTTTGGGCTCCTCCATTATTCTACAACACAGAGGCTCCGTAGAGCGTGCGAGGGCTCCTCAGGCCGGGAGTAGCCGTGACACAGAGCGCCATTTCCACGAGCGGGAAACGGTGCCAGCGGGTTCCATTCGGATTGCCCAACGTGTCTGGCTGCTCACCCTTAGAGCAACCTTCCGACTTTCCACCCCTATATGAGTAGTTCGGTGTTTGAAGTGCCTGAAAACCAACGACGTCGGCTCGTTTCTCCCCTCGCACATCATCCTTTTGAACCCTCGACTTTTTCCTCCAATCATGCCTGTCTTAAGCCATCCATTTTTGCGGGATGGCATCGAGGCAAGAGGCTATCAAATCGCTGCAACGCAAGCCTGCATTCGATGTTCGACGTTGCTGGTGATGCCGACTGGATTCGGAAAAACGGCGGTCCAATGGAACTGCATAGCGGATGCTTTGGACTCTGGTATCGAAAAAATCGTTATCACAGCACCAACCGTTGGATTGGTTGAGCAACAACGCCGTATGATTCTTGAACGAATACAGATCGATGCGGAACGAGTACGCAGCTACACAGGGAGCGACCGTCCTGCGAAACGTGGGGAAATTTGGAACGAAGGGATCATCATCGTTGCGACACCTCAAGTGATACGAAACGATGTCGATTCGGGTCTGATTCGTTTGAACAATGTTGGCCTCCTGATCATTGATGAAGCGCATCATGCAAAAGGCAATCATGCAACTGCACAAGTTGCGGATCGTTACCAGTCCCAAGCTTCTGAGCCTTGGCTCGTGGCGGCCACAGCAAGTCCTGGTTCAACACAAAATGCGATACGACAATTGTGGAACCGTCTCAACGTCAACCGAATTTTTGTTGCCAAGAGGGAGGATGACCTGCTCAAACCCTACGCAGTTGACATGAACATTGCAACGATTCGGGTTATGCTCGATGCCAAAACACTGGCCTTGTTGGAGCCGCTTGAGGCGCATCAATTCGAAGAGACAGACGCTTTGAAACGACAAGGATTCCTTGCCCCAACTGGTCACCTTACTGCTGGACTGATTGAAGAGGCTGCTCAGAGGGCGAGTATTGCTATTTCTCGCAAAGATCCGAGAGGATACGACGCAGCACGACGCATCTCTGACGTTCGAAGAATGCATATGCTTCTTGATTTGTTGAAAACCCAAGGATTACGATCCGCACGCTCCTATCTTGAACGCGCTGATGAGCAACTGCGAGAAGGTGAACGTTCAACCAGTCGATTTCTGAAGAAGCAAGTCGTACACAACTTCCGACAAGCAGTCCAAGGAATGGATGAATGTCATCCGAAGCCTGCATATGTTCGTCAACTTGTTCAAGAACATCTCGAAAAGCATCCCAATGAGCGTATTCTTATCTTCAGTGAGTACAGAGATACCGTCGACCATTTGGTTGATGATTTGAATCAAATTCCGAATGCTGTGGTCGATCGGTTCATTGGTCAAAGCAAGCGTGGGAAGCGTGAAGGAATGTCCCAGAAACAACAGTTGGAACAACTTGAACGCTTCCGCAATGGCGACATGAATGTGCTTGTTGCGACCTCTGTTGGTGAGGAGGGATTGGATGTTCCTTCTGCGTCCATGGTGCTGTTTTACGAGCCAGTTTCCAGTGCTATACGAACCATTCAGCGTCGCGGTCGAACAGCTCGGGAACGAAGTGGTTCGGTTCACGTTCTCGTTGCCAACGATACGCGAGATGTGCATGTCCTCCACGCTTCAAGAAAT
>JAYYFM010000135.1:0-3599 GCA_036158745.1 Thermoplasmatota archaeon | reverse complement strand
TCGACGAAGACCCATGTGTTTTCGTTTGCAGAAACCATCTCAACGATGTTTTCTCGGGTCATGAGCTCTTGCTCATGGCCACTTTCTCGTGCTACGTGAACTGTGAATTTCTTATCCGACATTGTTGTTCCTCGCAGACTCTGAAATTCTAGAGTATATGAACGCGCGGAAATTCGGCATGTTCAAGGATGTTCTCGGAACAAAGAACCTCATGGGCGAAGATGCACCTCTTGTCATCGATGTTGTCGACAACGGTGGTCAATGGACTCATCGAGAATGGAGGATGTTGAAGTATCTTAAAGTCGACACCCAAATTATTCCAAACGATACGCCTGTTGATCAACTCCGGGAATTGGATGGACTCATTCTCTCCGGAGGTGCTGCACGAATAGGCCTCTCCGGCGAGTTGGGAAACTGTGCTGAATTCTTAAAACTCGAAATTCCAATCCTTGGCATATGTGCAGGCCACCAATTCATGGCTCGATTCTATGGCGGTGATGCTCGTGAGTCCCCAATTCCTGAATTTGGCGCTATGGAAATTCAACTTCACGATGGCGGAGGCAAAATCTTCGCTGGAACATCAGAGACCCAAACTGTGTGGGAATCTCATAACGATGAAGTCCATGTTGTGCCCGAGGGGTTCTTTGTTACTGCAAGCAGTCCATCTTGTGAAGTCCAAGGTATGGAGAACGATGCAGGAGACCGCTTTGGTTTGCAATTCCATCCTGAAGTTAACGACTCAGAGTTCGGCAAGGAGATGTTTGAAAACTTCGTCGAAGTTTGTCGAAAAGCACGAGATGCCTAAATCTTGAGATTGGCCTGTCGGGCAAGCAACAAGACTTGCATGGAATGCTCAAGCATGGCTGCATTGGCCATAGCTTGGTCAAGATTGGCTCCTACAGCATAGGCTCCATGGCCTCGAACAACGACGCAACGCATGCCACCTTGTTGCAGTGCTTCTGCGACCTGCCGAAGGAATTCATCTGGAGCATCATCGTCAGGATCGACGATCACGACCTTGCCAATGTGTTCTTTACCAAGAACGTCAATCGGCTGGACAAGAATGAGGTCCTTTTCACAACTTGCTGCAGTTGTGTAGGGCCCTTGCATATGGATGCAGGCTGCCGGGCCACCAGTGGCGAGTGCTGCAACGGAAGCAAGGAGAACTTCGTGAACCTTCCATTCACCAATGGCGCCACGAGGAGGGTTTCCTCCAAGTGGCCCACCGACGATACCGCGCTCGTCCAGACGAGCAAGCATGGTTGAATGGCGGGTACTGATCATCAAACCTGGCTCATCCGGATGGAGCATGGAAATGGCGCCCATTGTTCCTTTGACCAGTCCTTCTCGACTGAGTTGACGTCCCAGTCGAGCGAAGTCGGCTACGATGTGTGGAGGAACGACGATGTTGTCGAGCACTACCGGTGGCATCGGTGTTTCTTCAATTTCCTCAATCACTTCGGCTGCTCCGACGAGGCTTCCTCTCAGACGTTCGATTTCTGCTGTAAGTCGAGCGATTTCCATTTCTCGATCGGTGTCTACTGGGGGTTCTTCAGCATGATCTTCTTCTGAAACTGGTTCCTCAACCGGGGCTTCCTCTGGAGGACTGTCTTCCTGGGTGGGTTCAGCTGCAGGTGGTTCCTGAATTTCTTCTTCGATGACTGGAGAAGTTTCTGTTGTGACCGCCTCTGAAGCAACTTCTTCAGCAGGAGGTTCTGGTTCAGATTCAGGTGTCTCATCCGCCGCCTCAGGCTCTTCGCTTACTGGTTCATCTTGAACTGGTTCTGATTCTTCTTGTACAGGTTCTGGAGGCGTTTCTGAAACGTCTTCAACAACATGTTCTGGCTCTTCAATTGGTTCCTCCTCAACTGCAGGAGGGTCGGATGGGGGTCCTTGAGGTGGCCCTGATGGTGGGCCAGTAGGCGGACCCGATGGAGGTCCCGTTGGAGGCCCAGATGGGCCATCGCTTGGGGGCCCTTGAGGTGGCCCAGAAGGAGGGCCTGTCGGCCCTGATGGTGGACCCGAAGGAGGAGGTCCAGGTGGACCAGATGGTCCCGGTGATGGAGGGGTGCTTTCGATTCCTTCCATGGCACCAAATGCACCATCGAGCATGGAGCCAAGAGCGGCTTCCTCTGCTTGTTCTCGTGCTTCTTCTGCCGAGGTTTTCTTCGATGCCATGGTCGTCCCTGACTATGCCATACCTCGCGGCTTAAATAGCGGTTCCGTTACGGATGGATGCCTACGGCCCGCTTGGTGTAGAGGTTATCATGCAGGATTGTCATTCCTGCGACCCGGGTTCAATTCCCGGAGCGGGCGCCTCACTCATCTCTCTGATGTACTGTCACCGTACCACACACTCGGCACCAGACCTTGATACCATCAATTCGTGGGGTTGCCCCTGCGATGTCGATACTTGCTCCACATTGGCATTGGACAACATTGCGCATGACCACCCCAGCGCCTCGATGTTCATGAATTCAGCGCTTGTTTTTGTTTGACAAAACCAGTTCGTATCGAAACATGGCTTTTGCAGTTGAAAACCCTTTGATTTCTTCAACATGAATCTTGGTACTCGTCCAATCACTTGCTTCGATAATTGCAAGCAATTGATGTTCGATATCGGCTTGTTTTTCTTGAATCGACCAGCCGCAAACCATCGATTCATCGTCTAATAGCAGAGGGAGAAGATCTGGTAAATGATCGACGCTCTCATGGGGCAGGTTTACCAAAAGAACGTCAACAGTACCAATCATCTCTGGCCTTGATTTCACGAGTTTGCGTGCGTCCATACAATCCACAACGTAAGTGCCATCTTGCTTGCGCTTGGAATGAAAATATTCCATATTCTGCTTCAGAAGAGGAGTTGCGTCCGGATTCATATCGTTGACGTACGCTTTGGAAACAAGGTTTGCATCTGTATACAACAGTGCCATCGATGGGCCAACGCCTGCATATGGATCGGCGACGACAAGTGGTCGGCCTTTCGACTGCGACACCGAAGTGACTGCATCAAGAGTTCGCATTCGTTGGGTTCCTAGGCGACCTGAAAAGTATGCAACAGCAGGATTGATGTTGAATTCATGGCCGTGTTCTCGGTATCGTGTTAGCGTCGAGTCGTCGTCGTTTCGAGCCTTGAGTACTCGTAAGTTACGAACTCTAAATTCACCTACAACACCAGCGTCATGACACACAACGCGGACAGATGGGAATTGTTCCAGCATGGCTTGCGCAATCGCTTGTTCGACCTCGACCATCTCATCAGGAATCTTGACCAGCAAGACATCTCCTTGGATTTCAAACGCTTGGGGGAACTCATCACCGAACTCGTTCCGTATTTCATCCGAAATGTGTTCCCAATAATGCCGAGCCTTCTTGTCCGTTACATCAAGCTCAATGATTGTGTTTTCTCTCCAAACAGAGTCGTCTGCTTGAGGCGCATACGTATTGAGTGGAATGGCCGTGTCGTCGCCAACTCGTTGCACACGATATCCGGTTTCATACCAGCCATTCGTTTTGCAGATGTCAATCCAATGCGACGTCTGAGCACTCGGCACCCTCAAATGACGCATGGGTCTCGGAGAACCATCGCAAGTATGAGG
>JAYYFM010000134.1:0-3611 GCA_036158745.1 Thermoplasmatota archaeon | reverse complement strand
CTTGAACTCATCATCGAGGACTGCAGGCATACGCAGAACCTTTCCTTCGTACGAAGGTGGAATCCATGGATGCCCCTCTTGATCGATAAGACCGAGACGGATGCGACTCGATGACAAGATTCCTCCGAGTTCGTCGCTCAAGTGTGGTGCTTCAAGAATTGAGAGCGGAGGAAGCCCATTCTCATATCTTCGCTCGTTAATTTGATGGCATCGAGGTATGGTTTCAACCGTAGCAACAATGCAGTCTGCCGTTCGATGCGTGGGTGCTGGTCCATGCGGATCATTGAGGACGTGCACTTCGTATCGCAAATGCGCTACATCGCTCAGCCAATTCAGCAGCGTTTCCATTCGATCGTCCAATGATTGAATCCATCCACCTTTCGCTTGAGCCATTTCATCATTGACAACATGAACTTCGATGAAATCTGCTTGGCGTAATGCTGTTTGGATGAGGAGTTGATGGCCTGAGTGGAAACGGTCGAACGTTCCACCGATGAGACATCGACGAAAGGAACGGTCCACTTCCATGAGGCTTGGCTGAAGCATACGGCCTTTGAGAACATCGCTTCAAATCGAATGAATGTGGCAAAAAGCTGTGCCCTGATACCTAACGGCCTTGTTCATTGTTTCCTCGAAGGCCTGACCCTCGGTATCAGGGCGTACTGTAGAGCCGGTTGGTTGTCTCGATTTCATCCCGAAGTCGATCGAGGACCCATAGTCCAGCCCGGGTTTCCGCTTTTGCACCGGAATTCACTCCCCGAAGGGTCCTCCCAGTCTTCGATAGCGGACCGTATCGTTGGTATCAGACGTCATTGCAATTTCACAGTAGCTCAGGCTGATGTTGCACGTACGGCGACTTGCGCTCAAACACGTTGCATTTCAATACATCGGCCATCAAAGCATTCGCTGCAACATCGCCCGTCCAATCAGAAGTTTCGCAACTTCTGGATTTCCATTAAGGAGTTCTTCCATGCTAAAATCAGGCCACGTCTCAACATCACATGCCAACCAACCGACCAATGGGTGAATTCTTCCAACGTGAACTGGACCGTCGTGTTCCATTCGTTGAACCATATCATGCACATCCATGAGCGCAGCCGTTCCTTCCCCTTCAGGAAGCATCAGTATGTTGAGTTTCAATGCTGGACGGGCGACGAAACCTTGATGTTGACGAGGATAACCTGGCAAACCGATTTGTTCTCCTTTTGGTCGAAAGATGAGTGCTGGCCAATTCTTCGGATGATGGGCGAGCCATTCGCGACCACCCGCTGTTGACAACTGTGCTTCGAGCCAGTCCAACGCCCACGCCGACCACCACTTTTCTGGCAGGACATTCATACATGTACGCATCACATCAAGTGAAATCGGTGCTCGTTGGGCGAGGAGATTATTGACTTGCGCCCATACTCGCAACAGTGAACCCCTTGGATGCACAAGAGCACCTCTGAGGAAACGCTGAAGCAATTCATCATCGAACGTTGTTCCCGGACTTGTTGCAAAGAGGACGTTCAGTATCTGTTCTTCATCGTATGGTGCATCCAACCAAATCGTTGCTGCCTTTGGAAGAATGGATTCAAGTTCTGAACGATATGCCCGACTCAGAAGAAGAAGGACATGAGCAGCCATTGCTTTGGTTGCTTCCACGTTCAAGAGAGGTACGAGATCGACAAGCAGAGATGAATCAGCATCACAGTCATTGACAACTTGTCGAACGGCTTGATGCTTCCACTCCGTATCGGTTCGTTGCATGGCTTGGATGAGTTCAACAGTATCCATGCGATCAACATTCACGAGATCAATCCATCCAAACGGGAGAACGTCTGCAATGCGTTTCCATCGTGCTGGCCGCTCATCATCTGGACTTGCAATCCACGCAGCGAGGGGTGACTTTCGTTCAACACCGTTTGCAAAATCGGAATCTCCTTGCGGAAACAAACGCATTGCTTTGCGGATGTCTTGTTGAACGTCCTTCGACGTTGCAGTATCACCTGTCAAGACGGATTCGTCCAAACCCCCAGACTGGAACCAATGCATGAGTTCCATTGCAGAAGAAGGGATTCCTTCTCGCGTCGCTTCTGGCTCGGACCGTGTTGCACTGCGTTGCAATTCAACATGAAACTCATAGGATTCTTGTGGGCGATATGATACCGTTGCGAGTTGTTCAGTTTGAAGTAATATGGCGGATTTACCAGAGAATTCCTTCGCTTCTCCACGAGACGTTATGAGGCACCTACATCGCCCTGACGCAAGCAATCGCTCCATCAGCGGAACATCATCAACTTCAGCCCATGGCCACTCGATGACCATGTCAAACGAGGTTGATTCCAACATCCATTCAACGATGCATATGGCCCCATGTTGTGAGATGCCCTCGAGAAGAACAACATCGATGGCGTCGGAATGCTCCATCCACGTTCGTTCGCCAAAGTCTGCCAGTAATGCACGTCGAAGGTTCAGATGTGGTTGTTTACCGCGACCCGTCAAGAGCCATCGTGTCAACGATCGAAGACGTGCTTTTCGTTTTGCAGTCGATAGACGAGGATGTCGCTTCCTCATCCATGGCCCCAAGATATCGATGGGCAGGGAACGGTGATTGGAAAACGACAATGATTCCGTCATCAATTGTGCATGATTACCGAGCGATGATACAAGCAAGGTTCGGTCAACAGACGAAGGGAGGTGTGCATACAAACCATTGTCGGGACGAACCGCAAACGGCGTTCCTACAACCTGACCGATGGAATGTTCACCGACGTGAAGTTGAGATGGTCCTTCCATCTCTTTCGATTCCAATCGAATCCAGGTACCGTTGGCAACGCCCCAAGTCACAGACGATTCAAGCAAACGGAGGCGAAGAATTCCAATTCGGTCCGATTGCATCGTAAATGCCGTCAAGGTACCCTCAATCGGCACGCTTGGTGCTGTTGATGGTTCCAGCGTACCAAGTGAATACCACGGAATCGAAGACCCTCGTTGAACTGCCCAAAGCCCCCCTCCTTTTCCACTGGAGGAAAATTCGACATCCTGTTCCAGCAATTCAGCTCGACGAGGGAGTGAAATCAATCTCGAGGAAGGCTCTGAAAGTACACCGAGAACGACGCTTGAACGATCGTTGGAAAGAACGACTGCGTTCTTTCCATCCGGGATAACGCTCACCTGTTGACGTACGCGTTCAACCAAATCCATCAAGAGATGATCGGAACCCTTTGGCGTTAATCGATGGATTGCTCCCCGTATGGATGCACTATCGTCACGTTGGACTTCCCCCAATTCCCGCAATTGACGCATTGCAAGCGAAGCGTGAGGCATCGCAATGCCAAGAACGTCTGAAGCTTGTGATACCGTTCCACCGCCATCAAGCAACCAATCGAGAATGCGGCGTTGATACCTGCTGCGGATGGTCTTCTTTGGCATGATGAGTCACTTTTGTTACGCTCTAAAGAGGCTCCTTTTTATTTGTTACCTCTAAAGCCTCTATTAACTTACATTTAGTTACAAGTTTCCACTCGAAACGTGAGATTCTACTTACATATCAGTGCACATCGTGTAAAAATTACACCTATTATGGTCAGTAACGGTAACAAACTCGTCGTTTGTTGGAGGAACGGTTA
>JAYYFM010000133.1:0-3620 GCA_036158745.1 Thermoplasmatota archaeon | reverse complement strand
CGATGAGCCAAAGGATCGGAGCACAAAAGAACGTCATGGCTACGAGAAGAGTGGCAACGATGCGGAACAAGTGATCCAAATCGTTCGCTGCGAAGACGATATGAAGAACGAAAAGAAGAACATAAGTCGACGAAAACACAAGAATTGCTTTCATCTCTCACACCTTCCTAAGGGTTCTAAGGAGTCAACCTTGATAAGTTCCGTCACCGAGGTAGAAACATGCGACTGCTGTTCGTTTGTGTTGGAAATTCATGCCGTTCTCAGATGGCTGAAGGCATTGCTCGACATCTTGGACATGAGGCTGCAAGTGCTGGAACCCATCCAGCGGTACAAGTCTCTGCAAACGCCATCACTGTTCTGGAATCCAAGGGCATAGAAACCGATGGACTAAAGCCAAAATCGGTTGATTTGTTCAAGGCCGAAGATTTCGATATGGTCATTTCCATGGGTTGTGGCGTCTCTTGTCCTGCCATGCGGATCGATGAGGACTGGGGACTGGACGACCCTGTTGGACAATCGTTGGACGTGTTCGAAGCAACAGCCAACGAAATTGAGCGCCGTTTGTCTCTGTTGTGATCATTCTTCTTCGGCCATTTCGCCTTCGCCAAGCAATTCAATGTACATGCTGCTGACCGTTTTGCTTCGTCCATCGTGGTCTTCAAGTTCTATTGAATCCGTAACGATGTTGACGATGCTCACTTTCTCTGGAAGCATGGATGCAATGATTCCATGCCGCCTTCGACAGATTTCAGCAACGTCGACGGCTCGGCTAATGGCTTGGCCTCGTGCTTGTAAGCGAACCAGTCGTTCGCCTTCTTGCATAGCCATTAGGACGGCTTTGACGTACGAGAATGAGGGTTTTTTGCCGACGTAAACAACGCGAGGTTCGGTCATACATTGACATTGCACAAGCAGTATGTAAAGCCTCTTTCAATTGATTTTGGTGCGAGCGCCGGGACTCGAACCCGGGTTCAGGCGTTGGCAACGCCCGGTGATAACCACTACACTACGCTCGCAGGTAGCAACCAACCCACCGAGCAGGGGTATAAACGATTGTCGGCGCAATTTGTTGCTCATTGGAAACCGAATCGGTCTAGCCCTTCCTTTGGAGGTTGCCGCTGACGGAAGTAGACGACCAAACCTGCAAGAAGAGCAACTGCGCCAACAGCGATTGCAATCAAGGTGAGCGGTACTTCATCACCACCCGAACCAACAATTCCATCATCGGTTTCCTCAACGAAAACAATGAACGACATAGGTGCTGTTGCATCACCAAAGGAATCGGATGCTTGGACGAAGATTTCGTGGGCGCTGGTTGGAGTCGAGGTTCGAATGGATGCAGAAGCGGTGTAAATTCCATCGTTTGCTTCTCGATCAAGGCCTTGACCATTGTCGTACAGCGTAACCCAACGCGCCGTTTGACCAAGTGGTTTGAGTACACCCAAATCTGCACGTACCAACAAGATTCCATCTGCATCATCGACCTGAATCTCGATGGCTTGTTCGGAATCCGAATCTCCTCGTTGTAGCGCTTCTGAAGGAACGAGTGTCAAGGTTGGCGGTGTGTTTTCAACCGTCACTGCTAAGTCCATGTCCGTTGAACTCGGTCGGAAATGATGCTCAGAAGCCTGTGTTTTCGTTACAACAATCGTGGCTCCTAGGTCATCTATCAATCGCACCTTCAACAGACGCTCACCGGGCGTCATGCCTTGAGGAATGACCAGTTCACAAGCCCACACTTCGACCTTGAGACAAGGCGTCTCTTCACCACCGTATTCTCGAAGATCAACCACAATGGAAGCGACACCATGGTAGTCAAGAACGTCGAGGGTGATGAGCGCTGAACCGCCGCGTACGACGGTTGCCGGTTCGATGCTGGCACTCAAAATCCTCGGAGCTTGGTTTTCTACAGTCATGTTCGTTGTGAGGGAATCGGTCTCGTCCCATTCATCAACGACCACGACGGTGATAGGGAATTCACCAACAGCGAGACCTTGAACAGAAACCATCGTCGTCCACTCATTATCACCAATGGTTTGGTCACCGTCGAGACCACGGTCGTTCATTGCAACCGTTCCAAGACCAATCGAAGAAAGATCGACCTGAACACTGACGATGTTCCAATCCGGATCGTCAATGACCGCTACAAGATGAGCAGGTGAACCACCCTCACCGAAGACCAATCCTTCCATGAGCGAAAGGTCGAGAACTTGTGGAGCCGTGTTGTCATCTGCCGAAACAATGCTCGGTGAGAGAATGGCATCAACGGCTTGGGATTCATTGAGGAGTGCTGTTTCGCCATCGGTCCCGAATTCAATTTCAAACGAGCGTACAGTACTCGCAAGCAAACCAGTCAATGGGCCCTGATGAACAATGGAACCGGATGCAGTTCCTGAGACGCCATCACTGTAGATGCCTGTCCACTGAATCACACTCAGATTCTTTGCATCTCGTGGTTCAATAGCTTCCTGTCCAGCAGTTACAGTCAAGACGATGCCATCTTGTGCTAGGAGACGTACAACATCTCCCGTTTCCATCGGTACCGGTGCGAATCCGGCTTCTCGTCCAACAGAGATGTTCCCCAAAGCTTCCTCGACCTCTGGTGGTGTTGGGTCTCGTTCGATTGGGCTTCGCTCAGGGCGTTCGTCCCCACTGGAAGGGTCTGGCCCTGTCTCGGTCCAAACGAGTCGAACCGTTCGATTGTCCCAATCCGCATTGGTTGCTTGATAGATGTAAGAATCGTTGTAGTAGGAACCAGCTCCACTTCCTCCGAAGAAATTGCTGCCACCAACACCAGTCACATTGAACCAGGTTTCACTGTGAATGACGTTCACATCGTGCTCGACCAAGGTATGATTGCGTTGCTTCCCCGTTTGTTCAATGGTCTGAACAACACCAAAGGTACCTTGAACATCGCCGGAGAGTGTTCCATCAACGTGGACATCGTCGATGAGTGTGATTCCATCTTCGACACGCGTGTGAAAGTTGTACACTGTTCCATTGACGACCATGGACGAATTCTCTTCTCGATCGGTAAATCCGAATGTTCCATCGCCGCGTATCAGGTCGAGTTGATCGACACGTACACCGTTTTCCCAACGCTCAAGCGTTTCGAACTGATCGAGCTGAAGATTGAATTCTGACCCCTCATCACTGAGGAGCATATCGGCCGTCGCCTCAATTTGTGTGTGCTGAAGGACACGAACACCATCAACATCCGTCGTTTCAAGAAGGAGCAAACTGATGTCACCATCAACATCGAATTGAGCGTCATCTTCCTCTCCGTTGACGAGTAGAGCACCAAACGCTTCCAATCGCAATCGCTCAGAGACGACGTTGTCGATGTTCGAACGGTTGAGTAATGCATCGACCACTGTAGCATTGATGGTGGTCACAAGACCATCTTCTTCGAGTTGCAAAAGGATATCACCACTGCCTTTTGCTTGGATGACCTGGGACGTGAGAACGCCGGACGTAACCGTTTCGTTCTTCCAAAACGATTCAAAGTCAAGGGCAAGTTCAGTGGTTGAATTACCGGTTGTCTCCGAGGTCAACAAGGTTCCATTACCGAGTTCGTAGGCGTTGAGAACTTCACCGATGCGTTGTTGCCATCCGTTCCC
>JAYYFM010000132.1:0-3625 GCA_036158745.1 Thermoplasmatota archaeon | reverse complement strand
ACAGCGGATGCTTGGCCAGAAGATCCAACTCAATGGCATGACCGTGATGGTGATGGCCGAGGGGACAATCCATCAGGCACAACCGCTGATGTTTGCCCATCCCAACCAGGAACCTCTGTTGGTCCAAGCTCTGGAGGCGACCGCTGGGGTTGTCCTGATACAGATGGTGACGGTTGGTCGAATCTTGGTGATGCGTTCATTCATGAACCAACACAATGGCGGGATACGGACGGTGACGGCTACGGTGACGAAGTTGATGGAAATGAGGCAGATGCATGTCCAACTATCCGCGGTACCTCAATCCTTGATCGATTGGGTTGCCGAGATACCGATGGTGATGGTTGGTCTGATCCAACCGATGGCTGGGACGCTCATCCATACGGTTCAGCGGATGCCTTCCCGACCGAAGCCCTGCAGTGGAAGGACAGCGATGGTGATGGATTTGGTGATGTACCTCTCGGCGCTCTACGAGATGACTGTCCCGAGGAGTTCGGGACGTCGACGCGGGACGTGCAAGGGTGCGAGGACAACAACGGCGACGGGTGGTCGAATGAATATGGTGAATGGAACGCCGCTCTTGCTATCATGGGCGAGGATCCTGCAGCATCATGGTTGACCTATCTCATCGTTGGTGTTTCGTTCATTCTCGGTGCTTCTGCTGCACTTGTTGTTCGTACCATGCGTTCTGAAGATGAGAAAACGTTGACAGAGGAACTACTTTCGCTGCCTGATCCGCTTGAGCCCATTGCACCATCCACTCCTGCTGAGATGGCATTACCAGAACTGGCAATACCGCTCCCTCCTCCTCCAGGAGGTGAAAACGATGCGTAGAGTTGCCATGGTCATGGTTTTGCTATTCGTTGTACCGATGCTCAGCGTTGGACAGGTCAGTGCAGAAGCAGACCTTGGACTTGAGGAGGCGGGAATCACGATGGTCGCGCTTCGCAACGATACACTTGATTTGAACCAAGATGGTGACATCGATGCTGTACGGGTTGTTGTCATTCTTAACTCAACCATCGAGTCGACCATTGTAGACGTTCGTCTTATCGCTACCCACAACGACAGAGAAGTCGTTGAATCTACAACCATCGAGATTGTTGGTCAGTCGAATGTGAGTCTAACCTACGATGCATGGTCACGAGGTTCTCATGATCTCGCTCTCGGATTCTACGATATGAACGGTGTTGAAATTTCAACAATTTCTTTACCCAGTTATGAGATGGTCCCTGCGCTTCAGACGCCGATGATTTCTCTCCAGTTCACCGGACAGAGCAATTTGCAAACCGGTTCGAATTGTGAAATTAATCGGTTGTTTATGGATGAAACAGGGCCGCGATACGGTGCAGTTGGAACCCTAACGTTCACCGGTGCTCCATTCATTGTACTCGACAACGCAACAAGCATCGATTGCTCCTCTTGGCCAGCAGGCCAGTACTCTCTTCGTGAAACCTATCGCAATGAACTTGGCCAAACCGCTGAAGCGTCGTTGAACCTAACGATTGAAAATCGACCCGCTCCTACCTTCGAACTCGTGGTGACTGGTGATGGCTTGTCTACGGACAGATCGTGTTTGATTGCCATACAACCAACAAATTCCAACGAGGATTTCACTCCATACACCAAGGAATGGGACGTCTCGACAACATCGACCATGACCGATGGACCGGTGTACGATTGTTCGGCACTTCCAGCAGGCGTTCATCTTGTGGTTCTCAAAGTGACCAACCTCGAGAATATCGCAAGCACGCAGGCCGTGAACATCGTTCGTCTTCCGGCTGCTGAACTCACTCCAGAAGAGCAAGAAGCCCTGCCGAGCCAATCGTTTGGGGATGAAACACCAACCGAGGAAGTCGGTTGGTATACGATTGCCATTCTCGGTTTCATCGTTGCAATCGTCGTGTTCGTAATGCTTGTTCGGATACGAGAAGACGACGAGTTGTTGACTTTGCCTGAGCTTGGTCCAGCACCTCAAATCCTTAACGATGGCTCTCCAGATCCTCAAGGTCTGCCGACCGTCCTCGATGATGAGGGTCAACTTTGGAGAAAACACCCTGATGGTTCACTTGACTGGTGGGATTCAGCCTACAACATTTGGCAACGTTGGTGAACCGATGGCGGACTGGATACTGTATCTTCTCTTTGGTTTGGGCGGTCTTATCGGACTGCTCATCCTTAATGGTGTTCGGATCTGGTGGACGCGTGTTCGCCCACGACAACCCAAGTTGCATGCAGACTGGGCTGCTGACTGTGAACTCACTACCAGTGCTGTATTCAACGATTCGATGATTACGTTTCGAAACATACGTGACTTTCATTGGCGAACAACGAGAGATCGAGATGAGAAGTGGGCGGATGAAGTCACGGTTGATTCAACCAAGGTCAAGCACATCTGGTTCGTTGTTGACCAATTCCACGCCTTTCGAGGTATGTCGCATACCTATTTGACATTCGAATTCTTTGATGGAACGTGTCTCTCCTTCTCGTTTGAAACTCGACGGGAGCGTGGTAAGAAGTACCATCCGTGGACCGGATTATGGCGCTCGTATGAGCTCTATCTTCTCGTCGGCTTTGAACGAGATGTGACTCAACTTCGAACGCACGGCCGCAACAACGTCGTCTCGATGTACCGTGTCATCACACCGCCCGATAAGGAACGACAGATGATTGTTCAAATGACGCATCGATTGAATCAACTCGCAACGCAACCTGAATTCTATCATACCCTGTTCAAGACGTGCAACACCTCCATCGTCAATGCAGTGAACGCTGTAACCCCTGGCCGTATTCCGTTCCTTTGGCGCAACTTCCTACCAGGATACACGCCTAAGGCTGCCCTGAAATTGAACCTTATCGAAGATTGGGGTGGACTGGAAGCGACGATGGAGAAAGCTAGAATCGATCGATACGCCCAAGATTGGGATGGAGAAAGCGATTACAGTGCCTTCATTCGAGGCGCACTACCGCCATCACCTCATGATGAGCAGCAGAAGGTCTCCTGATTCCACTGAAACCGTGATGGATGATCCTGTGGCTATGTTGGAGATGCCTCTTGTTCCGGTGGTCAACGTTTCGTTGTCAAGTGAAAACTGGCAACCTTTGATGGTCGCTCCAGTAACGTCTCCAAACGGAATCAAACTGATGATCGAATTTGGCTCTGTCTCGATGTTGGTTGGAGTTTGAGAAACTCGGCGAGCTTGCCAACCATCGAGAAGAATCGTAGCATCGCTGTTGCATTCAAACAAGGCTGAGTAAGCAGCAAGGTGATGGTCATAGCGTCCAATTTCAACACCGATGATGTCTACTTCCGAATCTGGATATGTTCTCTGAACCCATTCCAATCCTTTGGAGATATCACTGCTCTGTTGGTCAGGCGTGTGTTCGACGGCAACGTCGGATGCCTTGCACTGCTCAAGAACCGATTCAGAAACACTGTCAAGGTCGCCCAAGAGGACATCCGGAATCATGTTGATTCCAATCAATCGGTTTGCAGCACCATCGAGTGCAACGATCACTGGATAGGCTTCAGCATAATCTGCCAGATCAAATTGTTTTGGCCATTCACCATTCGCAACGATGAGAACCTTCGACATGAGGCTGCTACTTCGAGGCCATTCTTGACCTC
>JAYYFM010000131.1:0-3664 GCA_036158745.1 Thermoplasmatota archaeon | reverse complement strand
CCACATCGCAGTACGAAATGTTGGCGTTCCGTTCTATGCCCTCGAAATCGCAGACAACCCACGGGAACGAGCGAACCTCGCCATGGAGAACATTTCCCAACAGAACTACCTCGTCACACCAGCAGACGTAGACGTCCCCGAATCTGGAGACATTCCTATCGATGTTTGTGTTTCAAATCAGTTCCCGTACAGCGAAGCCAACAGTTACGTCAAGTATCGTATGGTGAAACCAAGTCGCCTTCAATCCGATTACGGTCCCCGTGAATGGGCAACGACTCCTTGGGAATCGGTCGCCATTGAGCGCGTGGATGAAGCCTGTACAACGGCTGAAGGAAACGGTACGATTCTTCGTGCAGAGATTCCAGTATCTGAATCCTCAACTGGAAAATTGCATTACAAAGCACTGATTTCAACGTTGAGTGGTTCTGAGGCGATCTATCCAGCGGACGGCTCGTACTATGAACTCGGAATCGAATATCGTTCAGCCTATGGCAGCCTTTCTGGCTCGTTGTTCCTCTTTGTCATCATCGCTGGTACCGTATGGGGTGGCCTTGGAGCCTGTTTGCGATTGATGTTAGGCGAGGAACAAACTCTCGACGCAGAGGTTGTCTGAGGCGATTGTTATGGGACAAAGTGATCAGTTTTCAGGCCGTCTTGGTCTTATCTTCGCTTCAATTGGGGCAGCTATCGGTACTGGAAACATTTGGCGGTTCCCGAGAATGGTCGGTGCGAACGGTGGAGGTACATTCCTGATTCCTTGGGTCATTTTCCTCTTCGTTTGGTCGATTCCGCTTGTCATTGCTGAATTTGCGATGGGTAAGCGATCACGTACGGGTACAGTAGGAACTTTCCGTATTTTCGCTGGAAAGAAATTCGCTTGGATGGGATTGTGGACCGCTTGGATTTCGACAGCGATTGGCTTCTACTATGCCATCGTTGCTGGTTGGTGTCTCAAATATTTCCAACTCGGGATATCCGGTGGATTGACTGGTGAAGGCGTTGACACAACTGAAGTTTGGAACACGTTCTTGCAGAGTCCTCTGCAAGTGATTAGCTTCCAATTCTTGGTCATTGCCATCACGCTCTTGGCCATTTGGAAAGGTGCGAAAGCCATTGAAAAGGTCAACGTCATTCTGATGACTTCACTGTTCGTTCTCTTATTCATGACGCTCGGTCTCTCGTTGTGGATGGACATGTCGGATGGAAGCCTTGATGGTGCGCTGTTCATGTTCACAGTCGACCCTGCTATGTTATCCGAACCGGAAGTTTGGATCAATGGATTGTCGCAATCAGCATGGTCTTGCTCTGCAGGTATGGGTATGGCGATTACATACGCTGTGTACATGCGCAAAGACGAGGATACGGTCCTCAACGCGTTCACAATGGGCTTTGCCAACAACAGTATCTCCATCATCGCAGGGTTGGCTGTTCTTTCCGCTATCTTTGCAGTCAGTGCAGACCCTCTTGCAACCGTCACGAACGGTTCCTCTGCCATCACATTCCTCGCACTGCCGGAAGTCTTTGCACAAGCGCCTGGCGGTGCTGTGGGAGCCTTTGTGATGATGTCAGGGTTCTTCCTTGCCTTATCCTTCGCCGCCATCACTTCGATGATTTCAACCGTTGAATTGTGTGTTCGAAACTTCGTTGACCATGGTTATGACCGACAACGCTCAGTGCTCATCACGTCGATTGCCATCTTCTTCTTCGGATTGCCGTCGGCAGTCATGTGGGTCAAACTCGATGCGGCAGGTGTCGCATTCCCTGAATTCCTTGAAGTTCAAGATCACATTTGGGGCTATGGCCTGATGTTCAGTGGATTGTTTATCGCGTTCTCCATCTGGAAGTATGGATACATCAAGTGGAAGAAAGAAGTAGAATTGGGCAAAGCTCCACCAGGCTTCTATGGTTACCTTGGTGTCGGCGTATCTGCTTTCCGTGACGACTACATCAACACCGGTGATAACGACATTGAGGTTGGACGCTGGTGGGATCTCTGTCTCTATCTTGCCTTCCCGGTTCTCTTCAGCGTTCTGATGCTTTCGTACTTTGGAGATATGATTGCCAACACGGAAGATGTTTGGAATCCTGCGAATCCGAAAGGACTGGGAATTATTCTGGCATTTTGGTCTGTTGTTGCAATTGTCTTCATTTCACTCAATAAGTGGCTCATTGCTCGACCATTGTACCGTAACGTTCCGGAGGGAGCTGATGCTGACATCTCGTTGCTCCCAGGTGGAGACGATCCACTCGTCACTGTTCTTGGTGCAGATGCGTCAATCGACATGACCGAATTGGTTGCAGAAGCTGTTGATTGATCGAGGTGATTGTTGATGGAACCACTCGTTCAGTGGTTGTTGGGAGGATTTGTTGTATCCCTCCTGTTCATTGCAGTTGCTCGATGGTTCTGGAAACGCTATGATCGGCCAAGTGAGGCAGCCTTGGAATGGCAAAAAGAACAAGAAGAGAAGCGTGAGGAGCGGAAAGTTTGGGAATCCGTTGAGATGCAGATGCGTCGAGAAGCTGAGGAAGCTGAACGTAAGGCAGCGTTTCAAATCAAACGCGAAGTTGCTGCATCTTCTGGAAAAGCACCGGATGCAAAAACCGTTTCAAAGGCGTTTGAGTCTCTTGGGACTCCTGTACAACAATCTTCTTCAACGGAGAAGGACCTTGAGACAGAGTCCGACAATTCAGATGTTGAAGACGTTCCTGAACTTGTAGACGTTCGTCAAGACGTTTGGGACGGGAACGATGAGCAGCCAGACGAACAACCGCAAGAACCGGACTGGGAACTTGTTGAACGGTTGAAGCGGATTGCTGGTTCTGATGAAATCGATGAAGTACCTCATCCTGAAATTCCAGAAGCACCGTCTCTACCGAACCCTGATGAGCCAACTTCTGAACAATTCCAATCCTGGCTAACAGAAGAAGAGTAGCATTCACCATTTGCAAAAAGAAAACCACCCTTCATTAGTGTCCTTTCCAACGTTATGACATGGAGCCTAAAGGTGAACAAGCAAGTGCTTGGACAGAAGCATTCGATTCGGGTAAATTTGTTCGCAAATCGAGTGAATTCCGAGATTCCATTTCGAAAGGAGGAACGTTTGATGTTGAAAGCGGGCGTTATCACCTCTACATCTCACACGCTTGTCCATGGGCTCATCGAACGCTCATCATGCGAACACTCCTCGGTCTGAAGGATCAGATCAGTGTTGATGTCGTCGACTGGCGGATGAATGCAGACGGTTCGTGGTCGTTCAATCCTGATGAGGAAGGGGCGACTGCGGATAGAGTGAACGGTGAATCGAGTTTGGAGGGCATTTACAACAGGGCCTTTGAAGGTTGGAACGAGAGTCGTAGCATCGGCACAGTTCCTGTCTTGTGGGACAAGAAGCACGCAACGATTGTCAACAATGAGAGCCGTGAAATCATCAGAATGTTCGATCAATTTTCAAAGGAAGGATTCGGTAATGGAACCACTCTTTGCCCACCAGAATTGATGCAAGAGATTGACAACATGATCGATGCAAATTACGAATCGGTCAACAATGGTGTCTACAAATCAGGGTTTGCCCGCTCACAGGACGCCTACGAAGCGGCCGTCACCGCCCTGTTTGACCGGCTGGACGAGCTTGACAGCCACCTCGAGGACCGTGAATGGCTGGTG
>JAYYFM010000130.1:0-3721 GCA_036158745.1 Thermoplasmatota archaeon | reverse complement strand
CCTGAACAATCAGCCCAGCCGATGATACGAGAAAGAACGCCTCCGGATGTGTGCGGTGCTAGGGCACAGATGAGTTGTCCGACCAAATCGTCCTTTGATGTCGCGTTGTAATATGGTTGTAAACCGTAAAACTTGACGAGAACTTCATCAACAAACTGAGCGGTTCGAAGAAAATAATCTGCTGCGTTCTCTGCGACGATGAAATCCTGAGGGAACAATTCAAGCATCTGTTCGTCGCTTTTCAACGGTTTTCCCTCCCAGTCGTGCGTGTATCCAAGAGCGTGCAAGCGTTTCCAATCAACATCGATTTCTTTCGGCGTAAAATGGGTGACAGGGACATCGCTCATGTCGAATCGAACGGTGCCATCACGGAATACAGGAAGGTCGTACTTGGCTCGTATGAGGCCCTTTTCAATTGGCTCAGGCGTTTGATTTCGACTTTTCAGTTCCTTCACACACTTGACTTGAGAAGGCAAGCGGTCCATACCAATGCGAAGTTGAGCATCTTCGATGATCGACTCAAGCGGAACGCTTTGCATCTCTCCTCGACGACGACTGTTACCAGTGGACTCTTTCATGTCGGTTCGTCCACCACAGGTTTCGCCAACCTTGGGAATTCCACCATCATCAACAACACGATGATGGCATTGAATGAACGGAGAATCCTTTCCGCATTTGGAACAAATGCGCTTGCCCATTTGGACACGAATCGAACCCTTTTCAGCTGCGTTTGAGATGAGACGTTGATTCCCACCTTCAAGCGCAATCGGGAACAGCATGTGCGAGCGCGGCGACATTTCTCTTGGTGCAGATTTTTCCGGACGCCCCATTCGACAACCAACACGCTGAGGCGCAGCATGCTCCCAGCGGAGTGACGAAATCTCACGAATTAGAGGTAGAATCCCATCAACTACGTGGTTGTCATGGATGCGCAATGACGTCTTGTACAAGGAAGCATTCTCAGGACCAGGATCTTCAACAGAATCGGCTGCTTTCTGACCGACTTGGTCGGTCTCTGCGATTCCGAGGCCTTGTTGGCGAGCTTCGGTTTCTGCAGCGATTCGAACCGTCGCTCTCTGTTTCTTCAACTCTTCAAGTCGGGTTGATTCATTTCGAAGGACAGTGTTGCAGTTTCGCAATTCAACGATACGCTGTTCAACCAAGGATTTCAAATCGACATTTTGGTGGAGCCGTCCGTCCTTTACACTGTACCCCAATCCATGAATCATCGCTTGCCAACCACATGTGGCAACAACATCGTCTCCGTCATGATGGTGTGAAACGCCGAGCAGAAGTAAGGCTCCCTTGAGTAAACCATGTTGCATGAAGGCCCATCCTTCAGGGAGTTCATCGTCAAAAATCGGTTTCTCAGGTTTGACATCGAGGCCTATGGTTTCCATATCATCGAGTGGAGGTATCGTTTCTGGTTGCAGCTTGTCCATCGCAGATGCCTGCCAGCCTTTCGCAGCGCCTTTGAAACGCACCCAAGACTCCTCGCGGTAAGGGTGATTGACCTCAACATCGATGTCTGTCGGTGCTTCGATGATGCCATGGGGAAGAGCATCCAGCAAGGCTGGGACCCATTCGATTGGCAGATCGAGGAACCATGGATTGTGTGGAGGTGCAAGGGCTGTTCGCCAACGCTCAGCAACGCTTGATGCTTGGTCCCAACTGGGCGTGAGTTTCGAAAGGTATCGATGCCATCGTCGTCGAACATGGAACTGGGCAAAACCGTCCTCGACATCGACCTGCCCTGGAATTCCATCTGGTACTTGACCAAGCCCCTTGCAGATTTCTGAAAACGCATTCACATCCTCTTCTGTCTCAAGTGCATCGAGAAGATCACTTGCCCACCAATCGGTCGTATACCCTGCAGGAACCAGATTTTTGTTGTTCTCCATAAATTCCCCATAACCGATGACAATCTCTCCATTGTCCCAAATCGAGCGGATGTCACCGCGTATTTTTCTGAGAAGTTCGCTCTCATCAATTCGCAAGAATTGGCCAGAGGAAAGGACCACCCAAGGCCCTTCAGAGTCGTTGCTTGGTGTTACGGCACATGCCTTTCCGGGACGCTCAATTTTCATTTGTGTCCCAATAGTGATGAAATCGTCAAGGACCAACATCGAGGCTGGGTTAAGCGATGCTGCCGCAAGCCCTGAGGGGCGACCTCGCCCATAACGCAAGCGAAAACCACCTGGTTGCTGAGGCCCTCCAAAAATGGGTCGGCCAGCGATGATATCCTTCATGAATTTGTCAATCGGAGGAACTCTACGACTCTTGAACGCGTCCTTGTCGGAGCCGCCTTTGTCCTCTTTTCCTTTGGATGCAAATTTCGAAATGAAACCCCATCCAGGAACGTTAAGTCGCTCGGTATGCTTCTGGATTTTTGGCGCCTTCAAGCACATACCCTCTCCGATGACGAGAAGCACACCACCGCGAATCCTCGTCTCGTCGATGTTTCGAACACGACCGTACCCTGCACATTCGATGGATTCGGTCGATTCACCGTTGATCATGACCGGGCACGCTCGTACGATTTCGTCGATTTCAGCAGGTGAAGGACGGTACTGCAGGTTTCCACGATACAAGCCGAATTCTTCCTTGACACGCTCGACTTCACCATCGCTTGGAATGTACGGTCCCACGTTCAATTCACGTCGAATCATGTCAGCAATCAGAACAGCAAGTGCTTGTGCTGTACCTCCCGCAGCACGAATCGGTCCGGCGAAATGGACGGAGACAAATGGAGAACCATCGACGTTGTTTAACAACCGAACTTCACTGATTCCTTCCAAAGGAGCAACGAGTACAGCTTCTGTCAAGATTGCAAGACCGACGCGCAAACCAACGTCGATCGACTTGACCATGTCGTATCCTTTCTCCCTGAATCCCTTGGCAACACGTTGAGCCATCATAATCGAGGTCGTTTCACGGTCATGTTCTGCGAGAAGGGCTCGAATATCGTCTGCGACAGGATAGGAATCCAAATGCTCAATCAACAATTTCTCAGTACGGCCAGCGAGATCGTTTGCACGAGGAATCTCAACGAATGGTTTCGGATCGAGACCAAGTTCTCGAGCCTCTTCAGCGACTCTGTATGCGTGATCGGCATGTTCATCCAGAATCTGTTGGTATCGCTCCATTTCTTTCTCAAGTCTTGGGACATCGACGCCAATCAAAGGATTGAGTTGATTGGTCGATGCTTCGTTTGACATGAACTTCGACCCCTGTTTCTGTGTTGTTGTCGAGACTTTATGATGCAATCGGCTAACGCATATCCTCTTTGCTAGCCCAACATTCATGCGTCGGGAGCCATAGCGTTGATGCATGAGCGTTCATGCATCGTTGAAATCGTTACCAGAGTGGAATCGATTGGTCGAACTCGTCCGAGAACTTGCCTTCCTCGACGGAGGTTCCGATGATGCGTTCACACTCGCATCCGGTCGCCAATCGCGTTGGTTCTTCGACATGAAGCCCGTGATGATGCATACCGAATCTTCGAAACTACTTGCTCACCTCTTCAATCATCGATTGGATGACCTCAATCCTGATTTTGTCGGCGGACTTGAACTCGGGGCTGTTCCGCTCACTGCGATTGTTATCACAGGTGCCGAATCGAATCATCGCAAAGGGTTCATGGTTCGCAAATCGCCGAAAGGACGAGGCGGTCGCAAGACCAACAATCCGGCCGGAATCGAGGGAGCATCCATTGCAGGTG
>JAYYFM010000129.1:0-3764 GCA_036158745.1 Thermoplasmatota archaeon | reverse complement strand
GCAAACATGATGGCTGTGATGAGGGCAATCATCGAACCGCTTCCCGTTTCCAATTCTGCAGAAAAATACAACCCTAGAATGACGGAAACGAGCCCAAACACCTGCGTGAGAATCATGCAACTTCTGAAACTTCGACCAACGAGTTGAGCTGTTGCTGCCGGTGTTACGAGCAATGCAGTTACGAGTAGCGTTCCAACAACTTGGACCATCGAGACAACAATGGCTGCAACAGCGGCACTAAACCATAGCCCAATCCATCGGGTGGGGATGCCCTGAACGCGTGCTGCAATCGCATCGATGGTCGTTGCCAGCAAGGCATCGTGAAGGAAATAGAGCGTCACGAGACTGAAGATGGAGATGTAGAGGATCAAATCAAGATCATCGTAATCGATGAGGAGTAGGTTGCCGAAGAGGTAGCCTTCGATATCGGAGGTTATGCCTCCACCCCAAATACGGAGAACAACGAGACCAAGTGCGAGCATTCCTGTCAAGAAGATCGCAATCGATGCATCCCCCGTAAGCAACTCTCGTTCTTGCATTTCGTGAATGATGAGTGCTGCAGTCAAGCTGAAAACAAGAGCATACCACAGCGGTGCGGTTGCCCCAAGAACGATGCCGACAGCAACGCCACCAAAGGAAACGTGTGCAAGGCCGTCGCCCATCAATGCGAGATTTTTCATAAGCAAGAATGAGCCATAAAATCCAGCAACAATCGTTGTCAAGATTGCTGCGACGAGAGCCCTTTGAAACATCTCCAATTCAAAGAAGGCAGGGAAGGTTTCACCAGGCATCAATGGCCCTAGTGGCTCAAGAACGTTGGAGAGAATCTCAACCAAGTGTTCACTCAATTGCATCATTCTTCCTCCTTGTGTGCGTGTGAGTGAACGTGTTGTAAGCCAACCAAGCCAGCCAGTCCACTCAAATCTGGAATCTCGCTTGGCTTTCCGTCGTACTGAATCTGACCATCCAGATAGATCACTCTGTGGGCAGATTGCCGAATGGCTGTCAAATCGTGCGAGACCATCAACAAGGTCTTATTTTCATTGTGACAGAGGTCATCCAAGAGTTTGAGAATACCATTACGTGAGCTTCTATCAACGTTGACCAACGGTTCGTCAAAAATGAGCAACTCAGCATTGGAAGCGAGCGCTCGACCAATAACCGCACGTTGTCGCTGTCCTCCTGAAAGGCGAGCAATGTCCATTTCTGCAAGATCAGCCAGGCCGACGAGCTCCAGGGCCCTCTCGACGGATTCGTCGTTCTTTCTTCGTCGAAACGAGAACAAATCGCTGGTTGAAAGGGTGCCCAGGGAAATCAGTTCCCGAACAGTCATGCGCATTTTGGTTGGAATACTTGCTGCGCTCTGAGAAACCCATCCGACATTACCGTTGAAATTGACGTTTTGCGGATTGTGTCCAAAAACGGTGACACTACCATTTGCTGGCTGCAGGATCCCCAAGACGGTCAACAGGAATGTGGATTTACCGCCACCATTTGGGCCGACGATTCCAACGAATTCACCTTTGTTGATCTGCAGGTTCACGTCTTCAAGGACCAACTTCCCTGAACGTTTCACGGACAGGTTGGTCGCTTCTAACATAGAGGGAGCCGCGACGACTCTACTAGATGAAATCGCCTGCACAACAACCGCCTCAAGGCTTGGTCTCGGACAGTTTCACAACATTCCAAGGATCTTCACATGGAACGGCGCGCAGTGAGGAACTCAGAAGCAATCTTGTATCCAATGTACAGGAATATACCCCCAACAAAAACGATAGGTAACATGTCCACTGTATGCATATTCAATCCTCCAAATTCAATTCGCCTAATCAGCAGCCCAATCCAGCCTTGAGACTGTTGAGGTTCTTCTCCATTAGAGACAGATAGTCGTCACTGGAGTCCTTGGGAGCCAATTCCATCGTGTACAAGGTTTGTACGGTAACGGCGCCGTTGGTTTGATCGACGATGCTGTTGACGGCTGTTTCGTCGGTGTATTCTTCGATGAACAAGACCGTGATTGCATCTTCCTCAATCTTCTCAACAACTTCAGCAATGTCTGCTGCGCTTGGCTCTCCTTCGGGGTCAAGTCCGTGAACAGTCACGAACTCGAGGTTGTATCGGTATGCGATGTAGGAGTATGCGTTGTGGTTTGCAGCAACGGTATTGTTGGTACAAGTGCCGTTTGGTCCAAAAGCTGCGTTGTAGTCAGCATCAACTTCGTCGAGGCTTGCCATGAAGGCATCAGCATTGGTCTGGAATGTGTCAGCCAGGTCAGGGAAGACCGTCTTCATCTCACCAAGAACGAGGGCAACCTGTGCCTTGTATGCAAGCGGGTCAAGCCAGCTGTGTGGGTCGTAGGCCAATGCTTCTTCATCACCGTGGTCATCGTGACCTTCCTCGTCGCCATGGTCGTCATGCGTATCTTCATCGCCGTGGTCATCGTGATCGTCATGAGCGCCATGGTCGTGGCCATCATGTCCACCCATGCTGAGAATGTGGAGTTCAACACCTGCTGGAAGAGCGAATCCGTAGTCGCCTTCTTCTTCAACATGGAGACCAATGAATGCGACGCTTTCTTCGTGCTCGTCACCCATCATATCCATGACTCCGAGGAACTCATCCGTGCTGATGTTACCATCTTGGTCTGCATCGTACATAGCGAACGTCATTTCGGTCATGTTGTCATCATGATCTTCGTCGTGGGTATCGTTTTCGCCGTGTTCATGGTCATCATGATCGTCTTCGTCAGACATCATCATTTCCATCATTTCTGTGAACTCATCAACGTTAAGGAGGTCGTTTTCGTCCTCGTCAAAGACGTCGAAGTAGATTTCAGCCATCTCTTCGCCATCGATTGGTAGGTCTCCTTCCATAGCATCGATAAGTCGGTCAAGTTCGTTTACGTTGAGGTTTTCGTCCTCGTTCATGTCAGCCATGTGGAAGAGGATTTCGAACATTGCCATTTCGATTTCATGCATTGGGTCGTGTTCGTCATGGTCACCGTGGCCATCATCTGAACCATTTCCTGTGTCATCATCACTGTGGTCATGCTCACCGTCATGGTCGTGATCTTCATCTTCCATCGCTTCTGCCATGGTGAGGAATTCGTTCAATGAAAGGAGTCCGTCACTATCAGTGTCGAACATTTCAATCATTTCATCTGCATCCATGTCATGACCTTCATCCATCCACATGTGGCCTGCAGCTTCACAATCTTCCTCAGTGGTGTACTCCTCATGGGTTTCGTGAGTATCCTTGTCATGGCAAGTTTCAGACTCCCAGTGGTCATCATGATCATCTCCATGATCGTCACCGTGATCGTCTCCATCTTCGTCGCCGTGATCGTCGTCGTGTCCCTCACCATGACCATGGTGGTGGTGTGCACCGCCCATTCCTGCGATAGCAATGGTGAATGTTTCCATATCCTCTGCTTCGAATTCGAGCATGTATTCGCCTGCTTCGAGTTCGTAAACTGAGATTGTGGTATCAGTTGGGCACTCGCTTGACGCTGTCAGGGTCTCCTCCGCCTCGATCATGTTGTGATCGCCGTGGTCGTGGTCATCATGGTCGTCGTGGTCATCGTGACCATCGTGGTCATCATCACCATGGTCATCATGGTCGTCGTGGTCATCATCACCATGGTCATCATGGTCGTCGTGGTCATCATCACCATGGTCATCATGGTCGTCGTGGTCATCATCACCGTGGTCATCATGGTCGTCGTGGTCATCATCACCGTGGTCATCATGGTCGTCGTGGTCATC
>JAYYFM010000128.1:0-3765 GCA_036158745.1 Thermoplasmatota archaeon | reverse complement strand
TCAAGAATCTCTGGTTGCTTCCAAGCGATATTCACCTCTCTGGGGCTGAGATTGAATTGTCGCACAAGATTGGACGAGAGACACGACTTCGAGAAGGTCTTGAATCCATCATTGATGAATTCGATTACATCATCATCGATACGCCTCCATCGCTTGGATTGCTTTCCATCAATGCCATGTGTGCAGCAAACTGGGTCATGGTTCCTGTTCAAGCAGAATACTATGCGCTTGAAGGGTTCAGCATGCTGATGAACTCGATCAAGATGATTCAGAAGCGTATCAATCGAAATCTGAAGATCTTCGGTGTTGCCATGACCATGGTCGATGCTCGATCGAAGCTCAGTCGCCATGTTTGTACCGAAGTGTCTCGAAAGATTCCGAACAAGGTGTTCAACACAACCATACGACGTTTGGTCAAGGTCGCTGAAGCACCGTGGAGCGGAGCACCAACTGTGCTGCTCAACGAACCACGAGCCAGTGGTGCTGGAGCAGGTTCGCTCGAATACTGGACCCTCGCCAAAGAATTCCACAATCGTGTCCAAGAGATGCGACGAGAATTTGGTGTCAAAGAGCATCCAAAACTGCTCTCGAATCGTCGATAAGGTCAGAAAATCAACGTGCGTTGCTTTCTTTCGCGCGGTTGGATTAAGTAGGGAAGGGAATCATTTGTTACTGGGATGCACAAATGACTGGAGAAGGAATGACCTCGGTAAGTGTAAGTTACGAAGTACGAAGACAATTGAATACCATGCGCACGGTCAGTGGCCACAAGAGCGTGAATACGCTTCTTGAGGATCTGATTCGAGCTCATAAGATGGCTCGGATGCGTGGTGAACTCGACATCTTGCAAGCACACTTGCAACGTGTTGCAGATGTCAACGTTGACCACCTTGTGAGCCGATTGAACATGGCTCCATTCGAGGTCTGAGGTGAACGATATGATGGCATGGCGCCCATCTGGCTATATGTTCACGACCAAACAACTCATTCGAGCCATGTTTGATGATTCGACCGATGAGGCCAAACTACTCATCGCAGCAACGGCTGGTGAAGTCGAATTGTTTGCAGAAAACAAATCCTGGAACGCTGTTCTATGGCTCATCATGAACGTTCTCAAAGAGGATGGAAGGCCCATCTACACTGGGAATGAACTCGGTGAACTTCGTTCAAGTCTACCGATTGTTTGGCGTTAATCACTCGTTGCCATACTTGGCAAGATATTCGTGACCGTACCATTTCCATTGGTCCATGGTCCATCCTTCTGGAAGACCTGAAGCAGGAAGCGGTGGTGCTTCTGCTGGTGCTTCTTGAGCAGGTGCTGGAGCAGATTCCTCAGCAGCAGGTTCAGGTTCAGCACCCATGGAAGCAATCGACTCAATCGATTCATCGTCGGAGAACATCTCCTCTGTGGATGTAGGTTCATCCATCGATTCGTCTTCAAATCCAGATTCTTCCTGTTGATCCATCTCAAGTGGCTTGACATCATCATCCCACAACGAATCGGATTCAACACCACCCATTGCAGAAGAGCCTGCTGTTCCTTCAAGTGCTTCATCCATTGCCGCTGAACTTGGCAACGCTCCGCCATATTCCTTCTTGACCGTGGCAACCTTACGTCGAGACATGATCATGCCAACGACGATGATAACAACCGTGAGTCCGCCAAAGATGGCTCCCCCATAGACGAGCGCATCGGTCATTGCTTGGCTTTCATACCATGCTTTGTCCGTCGTTGTCGATGTTGTACCGCTCGTATTCCAAGCGCTATAACTCAACGCAGTTTCGTTAGCAGCGGTTTGGTCGGCTACGTATTGGACATACGCCGGCGTTCTCCATCCTTGGCAAACGTCACGAACGTCCGTAAAGTCAAGGTTGCAATGATCTTGCTCGGTTTGGACACGAGCATCATCATCGTTGTAATCGGCGTTGGCACCTACACCATCTCGATCGATGTCGAGATACTCATCAGGGAATTCATCCATGCCATTGGATTCAGAAGCATCGGCCCATCCATCACCATCTTTGTCTTCGCATCCATGCGAAGGAAGTTCTGTGTTCTGTTGTGGGTTCTCTGGGTCAGGAAGCCAGGCTCGTGTCGATGTACCTGCCTTGGTTGGACACTTGTCAGGGTTGGTTCCGAGCGCATTGTCTCCGTACCCATCACCATCGCCATCGACCCATTGGGTTCCATCGGATGGTAGAGCATCGGCTCCTTGAGCTGCGGTCCAGTTCTCATCGGGATCGGAATAGCCGTCCAGATCACCGTCAGGACAACCATAGCGGTCTTCTGTTGAGAAGCCATTGACGGTTGGACAGCCATCTGGTGTCGTTCCCGATGGGTTGTCCCCGTAACCATCTCTGTCTGTATCTGCCCATTGTGAAGCGTCTTGAGGATAGGCATCGCCACCAACACCATCGCTGTTGTCGCCGTATCCGTCACCATCTGAATCGATGGTTTGGTCACCATTTGAGGGGAACATATCGGTGTTGTCCCCAACGCCATCACCGTCTGAATCGACGGATTCATCGGCAGAATTTGGGAACTCATCCGTGTTATCGCCAACACCATCGCCATCGCTGTCCATCGTTTCGGTTGGATCACTTGGGAATGCATCCAACGCATCCGTCACACCGTCACCATCACTGTCAATGTCAAAGAGATGGACGCGAGTCGAAGAAGAGAATCCAGAAATGATGTAGATTTCTCCGTTCGATCCTTTCAGAGAACCGATGACCTTCCCACTTGTATCGTAGGTGTTTCCTTCTGTGAATGTCGTTGTGGATACTTCAATGATTTCACCGGATTGTGTTCCGACATGATAGGTTGCGAAGTCCATTTGCTTGAGATAAACGATTTGTGCTGGAGAAGAGAGTGTCATCACTTCGTAGGTATAATCGCTCAAGTTGTAACGGTAGAAGTCACCGCCAGCCGTGCCAACCAACAAACGACCATCAGCATCCAAAGAAATCACATTGACGGCAGAGGTCATATCGGTCAGTTGTTGAATGAGTGTCCCTGCGTTGGATGTAATCTTCACGCGGTTATCGTAGCCTCCGGTGAGGATTTCACCAGTTGGTGTGATGAGCATGGTGTTCATTCCACCCGAGTGCGCGTTGGTCGAGATGCCTGATGGAACACCACCGGACCACTCATCAGCTCGACGCTGTCCAGCAAAGTATCCAAGCCACATGTCGCCATCGTTGTCCCAGTCAACAGCATTCACAGGGTTGCTTGTGTTGAGATATTGCATGATGACTTGTTGTTGCATCTGAACGATGACGACACCAGAGTTGTGAGCAATAGCAACCAAGTTTTCACCATCATCGATGGTTGCAGAGTTGGCAGTAACGTTGAGATCAAGCTCCCATACAACCGAATGAGCACCTGCTTCGAAGTTGTTGACACTCAGCATACCGCTACCGGTGACCATCAGGATTTTACCATCGTTCATCTGTTCCCAAGCGACGACTTTTTCGCTTATACTCTCGGTCTGACCAGCATCAACAAGATTGGCTGATACTGGTACCATCGGAAGGAGGAGGTGTGTCAGAAGCAAGCACAGAACAATACTGGCCGTGGTTCGCATAACATAGCGACACCGTTCGGAATTATCAAACAGACGCATAGATGTCCAATCAAGATTCATCTGAAGACGGCTTCTCCCCCTTCTTTGAACTTGGAGGTGGTCCGCGTTGTTTCTTTGGAACCATTTGACGTACTGGAGTGATGGTAGCCGTCTTGACTTCCTTCGGTTGGGTTGAAAG
>JAYYFM010000127.1:0-3768 GCA_036158745.1 Thermoplasmatota archaeon | reverse complement strand
AAACGGGTCTATGCGGTACCAATCTGTTCAATTTTAACATCAAACCATGTCACTCACTCACCAAACAAATACAATCCATTCTTAATCTTCCCTGTCGCGACTAACCATCGGATGGCTGGAGTTTCATCTGCATTCCAAGATTACAATTCTCAGACTTGTGAGTCCGCACCCAATGGGGTTCAGACGCAGAGGCGTCGTGTATTTTGACAAAAAAACCCGTGGACTGCGAGGTCAAGAAGGGGGAGTGGACGCTGGGGAGTCGTCCCTGCTTCACAGCACCAGGAAATCCTCGTCACTTTGGCATCTTTGATTCGCGCCCCGCGGTACGAGATGGCCTTGACCATTCTTGACAACGAACTCGGGCGTTGATGAGGTCACGATTCGTCTTCGTTCGTTTCAAGAGCGAACTGGGACATGAAGTCCCAAAGGATGGCAGTGGATTGAGTGTTTGTGGGATTGCCTGACAGGTATGGGTTGTGGCCTGATGAAAAAAGGCTCATCAGCCTCACCTCTGCGTTTGAGGTGCAATCTGAATACCCCCGAATGTCGTAGTCTGCATTCACCGTGATCACCTCGGGGGCTGCGCCGCTGCAGCCGTTGAGGTCTGCCCAATACTCCAGGTTCTGCATGGCGCCTTTGTTGAATCCCACGGTATTTTGAAAATAATAAACGGTCATCGCTGTGTTATCGGCATAACTTACCGTCGTATCCAGCACACCATGAACCTCCATAAACGGAACCGGAGCGATGTATGTGGACGGTGCCTCGGTCATGAGATATCCCGACATACATCCAATGGAAGCCACCACGCCTTGCGTTTCAACAGCAAAACGCTGCGTCATTTTACATCCATTGGACCAGCCCGACATGTGAATTCTTGCTTCATCAACAGGATACGCCTCGGTGACCGATTCAATCACTGCTGAGAGAAAACCGACATCGTCAAGGTCATTTTCAATGCCATCAAATCCCAATCCCCAAAACGAATCATAACCTTGAGGATACGCCACAATAAGCTGCTCTTCAACCGCTAAGGAGGCAAACGAAGAGATGTTCATTTGGGACGCACTGGTGTGCCCATATCCGTGAAGGTCAAGCACCAGAGGAACGGGTTGTTCGGTAGAGACGGTTGCAGGGACCAAGAGTGTCCAACAGCGATCAACCCCCTCAAACTCGATGCATTGCGTGGAGAGGTTGTTCGGTTCAGAAAGAGGGGGGTCCTGTGCTTGCGCATCGTTTTCAGGGATCGTCTCTTCGGGAAAAATACAACCAGATACCGGGCAAAGCATCAACAGAAGCACAAGGTGGCCGATGCTCGTCTCCTTGAAGCGCTCACGATTTTCACCCCATTCATCTCTCTGAAAAATACCCAACTTAGGAGGTTTCTTGAACAGATACATCAAAAAATACAGCTTCCCATGTAACCTCCACCCTCTCATCCGTGTCGGAGACAGTTGGGATTCCCGAGGTGATGGGTTCATTGACGATGACTTCGATGTCCAGTTCAAAGATGCCTTGCCCGTACGAGCTATCGGACCATACATCGCTCCAGTGGGACGCATCCATTCCTGTAACTTCTTTCGGTTCGCCGTCGTACTCCGGGTAGATGTAGAGGGTGAGGTCGATGGTTTCGCAATCTGAAGAGACCCCGCTCAAAACGTTGTTGCCGTGATTCCAATCGGCCGAGACGTCGGTCACTACGAGGTTGGCCGAAACTGTATCGCACGGGTCAGCGAACTCTCCTGATGTTTCTGCGTAGGAGATGGTGATTGTCAGGAGCCCAAAGCCACTCTTGGAGTTGAAAAGGTCCGCTGATGCCGTAAACTCCAAAGTTTCTTTTTCACCGTCGTTGATCGTCCTTGAATCGGAAAATTGCTCTGGGGTTTCCTCAAATTCAATTGCGTAGGTGATTTGCTCATCCTTCGCTTGGATTTCATCGCCCATAATGAACCAGAAAACGCTTGCATGGTAGAGCAATCCCACGGCTAAGACCGTCAAGTAAACGGTGACGTTTCGCCGTGAACCATCATCTGAGAACAAATCAGACAGAACGTTGTCACTGCGAGTCAATTCAGCCACCTCGCTCGATTTGTAATTCCATAATCACGTTGAATTCCCATACATAATAAGAAATGAGGAGGCTGACGAGGCTGTAAATCAAACAGGCGATTTCGATTCTACCGATGTTTTGTCGAGGGATATCAAGGTCGGGAAACCATCTGTTGTCGATGTTTTTGCGAAATTGTGCGGGGTTTGATACGAGGCTTTGGAACGATTTTTCTTCCCAGCCCAATCCCAAGGCGATGAGAATTCCGAGAAGTGCAGCACTGATCATCTGGTTGATGGGTATGATTGACTGAACCAACTCAAGAATGGCAGAGGTTGCGACGACAATCAGGACAATGGACATGGTTTTCGCCTGCGGTTTTGTTTCTTCGTTGATTTCGATGAGGTTGAATCGGAGCAAAATGTACATTGCAATCAACGGCCGAATGATGGTAAAGTGCATGCTGGTCGTGAAGGTCGCCCACAATTGCACACTCTCTTCTGTGCCCGACCGCACCCCAAATCCGGACGAACTTCCTTGAGAATAAATCAAAAATCCGACGATGCCTAACACAAAATAAGGGAGAATGACGTACAACAGCGTGTTGGTGTTGCCTTTGATGGCCTGATGGATTTCCACGATGAGAATAGCAAGGCCTGCAGCGATTCCAACAGCATATCCTGCCACCCATATGTAATTGGCAACGGAGGAACTCAACACTCCGAAGGGATCGAGGAAGTAGAAGTATTCAGATTGCAGGATAAAGCCTGGCCACCACATCCAGACGTGCCCGAGAACAAGCGTGGTGAACAAGCCGGAGACGAGGGCTATGTTTTGTGTAGAAGGATTGGACTTTTCTGCAGGCATCAATCTAAACCTGATGTAAACTGAACCCCAAATCAAGGCGACGATGAAGTAAAACACGCCGGGTAATCCGAAGATGGTAAAATTCAATCCGATGACGTCGAGAACAAGTCTGAACAAAGCAAGACCTGCGACGAGCCCCAAACCGATTTTCACTTGGTTCATGTTTCTCAGCATCGGGACAGGATACAGCAAGGCGATGGCCATGATACTTGATTCGAAAATGTAATCCATCGATGCGGCAATCTGGAACCAGAACTGCCAAACATCACCGGTTGTATCTGAATTAACGTATCCGAACGCAGCATTTTGAATGCCTTTGGTGATGAACATGAGACAAAGAATGTGAGCGGCCATGGCTTCGTTCCAAGGAAGGTTGACATTCTTCCGAACGAGTCGGAGGGAGAGGCCACCAAGAGCGATGCTGAGGATAGCACCGATAAACAGCAGGTTCTCCTCGTCCACGCTTGTTACATATCCCGAATTAAGATGAAGTTTGTGCTCAAGAATATCTGAACCGAATCATCAAAGGAAGCTCTGTTTCGTCGAACAGAGGATTCGAGTTCGACATGGGCGGTGGACGCTGGGGAGTCGTCCCTGCTTCACAGCACCAGGAAATCCTCGTCGCCTTAGCCTCACTCATCCGCGCCCAGGGATAGGAGACGGCCTTGAGAATTCTTGACAACGAAATCGGATCTGGTTGCTGATGCCCTCAGAGGTGCTCAAAGCAGGCCTCGGAACAAATTTTATCTAATCTGTGACATCAGAATCCTATCGAAAGAGGAGGTGTCTCAAGTGAGGGCTTCGGTTGTTTTTTTCGTCGTAATGTTGTTTCTTCTTCCCTACACCCAACACCA
>JAYYFM010000126.1:0-3871 GCA_036158745.1 Thermoplasmatota archaeon | reverse complement strand
CTCATCGTGTTGATGTAGGAAGCAGCGGACTTGTCTGCATCGCCGGTGCTCAATGCTACCATTTTCTTGGTCATTGATTGCACGGCTTCTGCTGCAACACGTGCACTTGCAGGATCGTAGACGCCACATGGGCCGTCACAGTGGGCAAAGGCTTCGATGGTGATGGTGTTCTCCATGATGGTGCCTTGAATGTCGAGCACTTGAAGATATGCTTTGCAGCAATTTCTCAATGCAAGGGACTAAAATGGCGAAGCATGAGACTGGAACATGTCAAGGGTACATGTCGCTATCCTTGGCGCTTCAGGCCTCGTCTCGCAACGCATGCAACAACGTCTGGCCATGCATCCATTGTTCGAATTGGTCGCCGTTGCTGGACAATCGCCAGGCATAAACCTCGCTGATATCGAATGGCATCTGGATGAACCACGGCCTGAACTTTTGGATTCCAGTGAAATCAAAATCCTCGATATCAACGATGGGAAACTAGCAGAGGAACTCAAGAATCGAAACGTGATTGCTGTCTTTAGCGCATTGCCAAGCGAACCTGCGTCGAGAATAGAAGCCAAACTCGTCAGTGCTGGACTTCACGTGTTCTCCAATTCGAGTGCCTTTCGTATGCATCCAGATGTCTCACTCATTGTTGCTGATGTCAATCCCGAAGCGCTTCATGCACCATCAGGTCAGACCCTCCATGCATGTGCAACGAATTGCACGCTCATACCGATTCTACATCCCCTTTCTGTTCTTTCACAACATTACACCGTTACCAGGGTGGTTGCTCGAAGCGAGCAGGCCCTTTCTGGAGCAGGTTGGAAACTCCTTCACAATCAGGAATCAAGGATGCAAGCCATCGATCAAGAAATCCCAGGAGAGGCTGAAAAAATCGTCGAGGAGATTGAACGTATTCTCGATCTAAATGCAGAGTGGGACGTGCAAACCAAGCGCGTAAATGAACGCGACGGACACATCGTTCATGTCGAAGTCCACACTGATAATACACCGACCTTTGATGCGGTTGCATCTTTGCTACAATCGAGGGAACAAACGCATCCACTCCCAAGTCAACCAACACTCCGCATGGAATGCATTCATTCCGTACCTCGTCGTGAAGAACATCTCTGGAATGGACAATCCATGAATCCACTCGATCCGTCTATGGATCTCAAGGCAGGAATGACAACGACTGTCCAGCTTAAATCGGTCGAGAATGGTGTCGTCTCGTTCATTGGATTGTCCCACAATACCATTCGTGGTGCAGCAGGGGGCGTTGTTCTCCTCGCAGAATTAGCCTACTTGAAGAAATATTTTGAGCAGTAGACCTAAATCCCACCCCTCCATCATCGAAGACGTGAGCGCATGGGAATAACAGCAATGATTCCGGGAACAACCATCGATGGGCTCCTATCTGAGGCTGAAGAGCGTTGGCACGACATCTTCGATGCGGAAGCATTGCGTATGCAGGTCATGCTTATCTGTCCAAGAAAAGAACGAAAAATCCTCGAAATGCACGGCGATATGGTCGAGCATGGCCAGCCAGTGATTGGCGTGTTTCACCGTCCTCGTGCAGAGGCTCGCTTGTTGGAAGAACAAGGCTTGAATCCACGAGATGCCTCGTTTGAATTCCTTGACCTCGCAACAACGGACTTAGGACCGTGGATGCAACACATGATCACCAATGAAAAGTGGGTTCGTGGTTCAATCTCGATTCAACCTATTCCATTCTCAGTGGATGTTCCTGCTCAACGAGCATTCGAGAACATCACCATGCTATGTTTTCGTCACCCAAGTCTTCCAGCGATTGAACGGTATTACCTTCCGTTTCCTCCGACGTCAATTCCGAACAAATGCTTTGTGAGTCTTCCTCGCCGACAGGCGGCAGAATTGGCTCGACAACAGGCAGAAATTCTCGGCGTGGGACGTGCTGCAGAACCTGCAACACCAGAACCCGTCCTTGTTGAAGAACCGGCTGCACCTGCTCCAGAGCCGATCCAGTCTCCTGAATCCGATACAATTGAAGCAGCAGAAGTCACCATCCCCGAACAAGAATCCGTACCGCTTCCTGTGATCGAAACGGAATCGCCCGAGGGACCACAATCCGTCACTGAAGCGATTACCAAAGCAACAACGGATGGCTTCGAAGAAATGCAAGCTGCGGGTGACAAATTGGAAGAAGCGAACGTTTCTCTACCAACGGCAGACGTCATCGAGGAAGTTGAAGAAGCGACCCAAGAACCTGTTGAAGAGCCGCAAACAGAAATCGAGATTGAGTTCCGAGCCCTGGTTACCGAACTCATGGCCAACGGTGTCGAGCCGAGCGACATGGTCGATGACCCGCGCTGGGAACCGCTCAACGAGCGAGCAGCGGCTGTCGGATTCGAAACCTGGCCTGTCTTCATGGAATTAACATCGGTCCAATGAAAGGTTGAAAGCACAAGGTGTCCAGTCAAGAACAGGTGAGAACATGGCATTCTGCGTGACGTGTGGACAATCTCTGAACGATGGAATGCGATTCTGCCGATTTTGTGGCAATCAGCAACCCGGTGAGCAGTTAATTCAGCGCCTTCGCATGGAGGCCGAACAGATTCGTCAAATTGCACTCATGATGAGCAACCAACAGGCCATGCAACAAGCTCAATTCAATGCGCAAATGCAACAACAGCAGCAATTCAACCAGCAATTTGGACAACAACGCCGTTGGTGAATGTATGCGTCAACGGCATCTTGCGATGCGACTCTCATCCCTCGAGCCGCATCCATGCCAATCCGTTGAACTTGAACAATATCCAACGGAAGGAAACCTTGCAGCTGCTTGGCTTACCAAGATCGATCTTGGCGACGGATTAGCAGGCAAACACGTTCTTGATTTGGGAGCCGGTAACGGTGTCCTTGGAATCGGTGCTGCTTTTCTTGGGGCAAAACATGTCACTTTGGTCGAGTGCGACCCACCCACCGTTGACGTTCTTCAACAGAACGTTCGAGAAGTTGAAGCTGAGTCCATCAGTACCGTCATCAACAGTCGAGTCAATGGACATCCAATCGAACTCGAGCAACCTGTTGATATGGCGATCATGAATCCGCCATGGGGCGTCCAAACCTCACGAGCGGATAGGGCATTTTTCGAGACCCTATTTTCGATGGAAATTCCTCTCATTCACTTCATACACAGCATCGATGCTGAGCATTTGTTACCACTCGCACACAAAAATGGGTATGAGCTTCATTCGATCTATCAGGACGATTTTCGGCTACCAGCAGCCTATGCACATCACACAAAAAACAAGTCCTCCACTCGAATTCGATGCTATCGTCTCGAGAAGAAGAATTGATGCAAACCCATGTGAGGGGTTGAAAAGGGAGCAGCGCTCGCATCAAATCAGCACACGTTACCACTACGTTGGTCGCTTGTGCAGCGAGTTGAAATTATGACGACGAGCCTCGTCACCCCAGGAACAGAGATTGGAACCGTCGGCGAACATGAAGCCGGCGAAGGAACGACCACAGTTGACAACCGAATCGTTGCAACAACGACAGGCTACGTGCGAATCGATGATGGCCACATCATTGTTGATGCATCAAAATCCATCGTCAACATCGAAATCGGAGATACGGTGCTTTGCCAATTCGAGAAACTGCAAGAAAAAGGGGGAGAGGCACTAATCCTTGCCGTTGAAGGAAAGCAGGGCGACGTGTTGCCACATCAACTCCAAGGCCATTTTCACGTGACTCGGATCGTCGACCGATTCCTTCACACCGTTGCTGATGCCGTCCGTCGACGAGATGTTGCACGAGCGGTTGTGACCGAAGTTGAACCAGTGGTCCGACTCGACTTCCGTGAGCGCGATGACTGCGGTGTACTCCATGCTATTTGCCC
>JAYYFM010000125.1:0-3903 GCA_036158745.1 Thermoplasmatota archaeon | reverse complement strand
ATCCAGCGAATCTTGCTGTTCTCGGCATTGGTAACCATTCTCTTTCGGGTGTAGCAGCAAGCGATAACGGTTTGATGGAATACCGCATCCAACTCTATACGGAAGAAGTCCAAGACTGGGTCATCCCGAATCTAGATGCATTACGCTGGGGTGCAGAAGAGGCTTCGTTTTCCCTGAGCAATCCTTCAGCCATTCAGCCCAATGCTCCACAGATTACGTTCTCAACGCATCATGCGGCCATGGAGCAAGAACTTCTGCAACCAGCTGTGTTTGAATTTGCAATGATCAAGGCAACGACAGAGGGGTTCATCCATCCCAACGCCGTTTGGACAACAATTCGTGTTTCTCCTGACGGAAGCGCACCGATTGTCAGCGACACGGACAATCTCCTGGACAGCAGCAGCGCTACAGTCTCAGCGGCGACAAATGGCGTTCGAGATGTTGACTGGGCACTCTCTTTCAACGATGTGGATACGGATAAGGTTCTGATACGCGTATCCACGGAGGGCGTTGCAACATCAACGTACACACACCCAACACCGGTCAACATCGATCGTTCAATCTCAGTCTTCATTGATTCTGTTTCATCCAACTTCTCAACGCAAGGCGGGAACGACGTCTCAGTGGATGAGGTCCTACGCGGAGGTTCTTCGATAACCGTAGCAGTCGATCATGCCTACTCAAGCAGTGGCTTGAGGCCTCTTTCAAACAACATCAAGGTACGCCTCCATATTGACATCGATGTACGCTCCCAAGACGAAAACGCTCCTCAATCGTGGTACAATACGTCCTCAGCTTTCGTCGGTCTCAGCGCCAATCAGCCAACGGAATTTATTCTCACCTTGCCAGCAAATGTCTCTGGACAAACCTTCGTTTATCTCGAGGCGCAAACCACGGACTCGGTTGAGTTAACCGTCGACCAAGCGGCATCGTCCATTCGATTCCTTCTCGATTCCTTTGCTCCGGTCGTGATGACTACCTCACCGCTTGTTGATTCATATCTCAATGTCAACCAAAATCGCACAGTGACCTTGAATGTCTACGATGCTGTTGGATTTGCACAGGACAGCATTCAATCCTATGTTTGGCTCGAGGGAATTCACGATGCGAACGCCAATGGTCTCGCTGAGACAAATGAGCGAGTTCTAGTTGAACACGAGGTCATCAATATTGACACATCGTGGCAATTCATGTTCTATCTCAATGAATCTGGGAACGGAGAAGGCGATGCCGTGAATGTCTTCCTTGAGGGTACGGATCGTGATGGTCGTGACATTGTCACCGATGGGCTTGGACGAGGCCAGCTTTATTGGACAAGTCGACTCCCGACGAAGTCAACCATCGTTTCAGTCGAAGAACGCTACCCTACGGAGAGCGGGGTTGCTCAACGCTTGCAGCCAACAAAGGTGAGTGGCTGGGATGTCGTTGTTCGGGATGACAACAGCCTCGGCGATATCAACACCGTACGCATCACGTTGGGCGGGGACGATGACCTCGGTCTCCTCTATCGCAGCAATGAGGGTTGTTCTGCCATCGATGGACGATTGTTCGCAACCGATGCATGCCAAGGAACCATCATTGGTGATGAGCTTCATATTGCCTTTGACTTTGAAGTCATGTGGCAAATGAAATCCACTGGAATCAATATCGGTGCACTCCAAGTGCGCACCTATGATGAGGACGGCTTTACCTTCTACGATGAAAACAGTGCATGGACCTTCGAGCGTGATCTTACTGTGGCAATCGAATCCATGGAAGACATTTCCGGCGATGTTGCTTCGATGACTGCAGGTCCGCTTTCGATGAACGCTGCTTTGCAGACCAACGACGTGATTCTAGTCACTGGAAGCGTAGAACACACAACAAGTGGAGAGGCCTACACAGGCACTGTCGCCTTGCGCTGGAATGGACAGTTCCAAGCCTCAAACTGGGTGGGAGGTCAAACCGTGATTGTTGAAAACGGGTCCTTCACAACGACCTTCAGTGTTCCAGAATCGAGTGGAAAAATCTTCGATGCTGAACTTGAAGTATGGGATCCAATCGAATACGATCGTTTCTTTGAGACAGAATTCCCCGACCTTATCATCGATGGTGATGCGCCTTTGCTGCTCACTTCAACCTTCAATGATATCTCACGATTCGACCTTGCTCAAGTCGACATTGGAGCCAACATTGAGGAGCCACAATCGTGGACAAAAGGTCTTGCAATGACCTGTCAGGTCCGCTCGACAACCATTGAATGGGAACCGATTACACTCGTGCGAGAACCAATGGATGTGTTTGATGGACGCACATTGTTCTCGTTCCGGTTCAATTTTTCCGAATCTGGACAACCATCGCTGCTCGGATCCCAAGCAAACTTGGATTGTTGGGCATCTGGTACAGATGATGCTGGCTGGAATCTTGTTTCGCAAGGAACAAATTCTGAAGAATCCCCGTGGACATCAATCTCTCTCACTTCAGCAGGTCCTGATTTGCAAATTTCAAAGGTCAGCTTTGACGATGAACTCATCGCGGGCCAGGAGGTCACTGCAACCGTTCAAGTGTTCAATTCTGGAGAACGCATTCAAAATGCGTTCAATGTGAGTGTCTTCCTCGTCGACGGAGATACAAGCACACTCATTGCTCAGAAAGCCTTCTCTGGCCTTGATACATCTGAAGCAGGCAACATGCGCATCATTGTTGACGTACCCGAAGGCACCTGGAATCTTGATGTCGTGATCGATTCAGATGCGGCCATAGCAGAATTGGATGAGACCAACAATGCTTGGTCTGAAACATACCAGTCCTCAGGAGAGGGATTCTCTGCAACCATCCTCGTAGCAGGTGGTTCACTCGTTGCCATCGTTGCAGGTGCCATGGTTCTTCTCAGGCTACGCAAAGCACCCAAGGTAGAGAATGACGTTGTCGAAGAAGTGCAAGACGTTGCAAAAGAAATTCCTGTCATCGAGAAGAAGACTGGGCCTGCAAACGTTGCGACTTCCACCTCAGGCCCGAAGAAGCGAGGTCCACCACCAGCAAAGTCCAAGCCAGTTGTTGCCGAAACATCACCCGCAGAAGCCGCTGCTGCACAATTTGCGGCACTGGACGCACTTACACCAACTGTCGAACCAGAACGTGTCGCAAGTTGGGAACACTTGCCTGCAGGAGGCGAGTACGATTACACGGCAGACGGTACCTTCTACGTTGGAGATGCATGTGGAAGATGGAAGTTGCTTGATGATGGCCAATTTGAAAAGGTTGCATAAGGGCGTGATACGATGACTGAAGCAGAAGCTGAAGACATTCGCCGTGTCCTCGCTATTTGCTTTCGTGGAGAGTCCGAACTTGATGCCATGGATATTGAGCGTATTCTTTCATTGGATATGGGATGGCTCAAGCCTGATGAAGCCGCAACATCTGTTCAAGCACTCATCGCTTCAGGATGGTTGACGGGTGGCCAAGAGAATCTCTCACCAGTTGACGATTTCTCGTCCTCTGTTACACCACTCGGATGGTATCCAAGGCCTCAACGTTTGATTCATCCAGTTCCTTACAGACGTGGAGAAGCGTCAACATCGGAATCAATGGATGAGCCTCAGATAACCGACGAGATTGCTGCACAACCAGCAAAATCCACTCCAGTTCAACTCAAGGAAGAAGCAAACGATCCTCGTGCTGCAACAACCAGGCGCTTGATGAAATACATTGCAAGAGCATCTGGATTGGATTCTGAGGAAGTTCAGCGACGAGCAACTCGAAAGCAACGTGCTTTGGTTCATGTGACGGGTTGGATGGCTCTAGCACTGGTCGCTCGAGATCAAGGTCTCGATATGGAAAGTGTGATACAAGCACTCAGTTAAGCCCCATTTTCGCCTACTTCCTGTGCTCTTGCTGCCAATTCAAGCAAGACAGGAAGGAGGA
>JAYYFM010000124.1:0-3911 GCA_036158745.1 Thermoplasmatota archaeon | reverse complement strand
GGAGGTAATGCCGTATTGTTCACTGGTTTGATGGATTTCATGATCGCTTCAGAGAGTTGTGGAATATGTTCCTGTGAGAAAGCAGTTCCAAGTGCATCAACTTCCTCTTGATGCGAACGTGGGATGGATTCCAATGCTGTGGAAGCAACTCGAAGGGAGGATGGATCGCCCGTAATCCACGAAGAGGCAACACCCGCCTCAGGGAAATCCCACGATTCTCGAACTCTGAGTTTCTTGTAGGACCCCGTTCTATTGGCAACGTTCTCTGGGAAGGTCACCTTGAGAACAAATTCTCCTTCTTGAAGCACGTTTCGAGTGATTCCATCGAGTTGGAAGAACTCCTCAACAGGAAGACTTCGAGGCCCGTTAGGACCGATGATGTGGATGGTTCCCTCAAGCACCATCAAGGATGGAGCCAAATCGCCTTGGTAAGTTGCAACGCAGAGTGTGTTTTGATTTGGAATAACTCGGCAATCCGAACCTGTTCCACAATCTTCCTTGTGACACCAGTCGATTGAACGGCGCCAATCTTCGCTTTGATTGATCCAGAAACAGCGCGTGTCTAGGCAAATGTTCCCTCCAAGTGTTGCGTTGTTTCGAATCAACGAGGAGGCGATTTTGCTGGCAGCGGATGCTATGAGTGGGTGCACATTTTCCGAAGTTGTCAATGCGCTCAAACGAGCCATTGCACCAATCTCGTGCATGGAGATGGTGTCGAGACCAGGTATATTTGCGAGAGAAATGACGTGTGTTTTAACGTTGATGTGCCACTTGTAATTTGGCAGCAAATCGGTGCCACCTGCGACCCAATCAAAGGATTCCTCGTTGGCAAGGAACGTCGCTGCTAATTCGCACGCTTCCTCAACGGTCTTCGGGTGATGGAGATTGAATGGAGGCATCAACATCATTGGTCACCTCCCATTTGGCGTTGCTCTTTCTTCAGCCAAGCCTTTCCAGCTAAGCCAAGTTCAGCCAACTGTTCAGGGACGGGTTCAACAGCGGATTTCCATCCATCTACCTGGTCTTCGAGCGGTCGGTTTGGATCGAATCCAAACAGCACGCCGTTCACATATGCGCTGGTATCTTCGCTACGCTGTCGGCGGCGGTCTCGCTCTTTGTGCTCGAGACCTCGTGCAACGAGTGTTTCTTGCAATGGGCTGTGCTCTAAACGAGGAGATGGAAGTTCCGTTTCATCGATACCACCGAGCGATTTTGTCTTCGCAGAGATGGCTTTCCAAACAACATCTGGCGTGAGGGGTAGTTCGCGAATGCGAACACCAATGGCATCGTAGACTGCGTTTACAACAGCCGGTAGAATCGGCAAGAGAGGGCCTTCACCAGCTTCTTTTGCACCGAATGGCCCTTCTGGATCCGATGATTCAACAATGATTGGCGTTACATGAGGCATTTCATGTACGGACGGGATTTTGTACTCAAGGAGATTTGGATTTTGCAAATGCCCTGTCCGTCCGTACACCATCTTCTCCGAAAGGACTTGGCCGAGTCCCATGTGACAAGAACCGATGATTTGTCCCTCGACGGCGAGTGGATTGAGTGCCTTACCACAGTCGTGTGCAGCCCAAACATTGGTACATGATACGAGGCCTGTCTCAACATCAACATCGACTTCTGCAACGTAAGCAGAGAATGAATATGCTGGAGCAAGCCCTGCTGCTGCACCTTTGTGAACACCACCCATTGGAGGGGAACGGTATGCTCCACTCGAAATCAGTGAGCCCTTGTCCTCTTGTGCCTTGTGGAGTGCTTCGAGGTAAGATACGCCAACCGCTGGATCGTGCTTGTAGTAGATTCGACGGTCGTTGAGAACGAGAACATCAGGGTGATAGCCCAACATTTCCCAAGCCGCATTGAGGAGTTTCTCGCGAATGTCAAGCGCTGCTCGAATCGCAGCATTGGCATTCATGAAGGTTACACGGCTCGAGTAGGAGCCGAGGTCAACTGGACTTGTGTCGCTTTCATGCGAGCGAACGTGAATCATCTCGATAGGAAGAGCAAGAACTTCTGAAACAACTTGCGCAACAGCTGTGGTCGAACCCTGTCCAATGTCCGCAGCACCTGTATGAACTGTCACGCCTCCATCCATGTCAATTTGAATGTGAACGGTTGCATGTGGGAATCGATTCGGGTCCCAGTGAATTGGTAGACCTGATCCTGAAATGAAGAAGCCGCAGCCAATTCCAATTCCTTTACCGAGTGGCATTTGACGGAACTTTGCGTCCCAATCAGAACCTTCTCGAACGCGCTCAAGTGCTTCACGCATTCCGTTTGAAGTGATGCGAAAACCAGAGATGGTTCGGCTGTGTGGAGGAAGCAAGTTCGCCAAACGTAGGTCGATTGGATCAACTTGCATTTGTTCAGCCATTTCATCGAGACCAACTTCAACTGCACAGCGGGTATTGACAGCTCCGTGTCCACGCATAGCACCGCTTGCAGGCTTGTTCGTCCATACACGCGCACCAGTATAGTGGAACGAACCGAGTTCGTACGGAGCTGTTGCGAGTACACCGTTGTAGTACGATGTAACGTGACCGAAGGAGGCAAATCCGCCACCGTCAATCAGTGCATCGATATCAAAGCCTGAAATTCGAGCCTCCTCATCAGCAGTCATCTTGACTTCGATGTAACTTGGATGTCGGCCTCGATTAATCCAATAGACCTCTTCACGGGAGAAATTGATTCGAACAGGACGCCCTGCCTTACGAGAAAGAATGGCTGCACACATTTCGTGTGGGAATGGGTCAGACTTTCCACCAAATCCTCCACCTACGAAGGTACGGATAACGTTGATTTGATGCATAGGAACTTCAAGGACCGTTGAAAGTGCTCGATGCGCATAATGCGGCACTTGCTGCGGAGTGTAGAGTTGTAAACGACCGTTTGGATCCCAGTGGGCAACGACTGCGTGAGGCTCGGTGAAACCGTGATGTACGCCTTCCATTCGCCACTTTCCGTGGGATGAAGCTGTTGGGTCGTCAATAAGGCTACGATCACCGAACTCTTGGAACACACGCTTCTGGACGTTGGTGGTTCCGACGTGATACTTCCCCCGCCAGTGGATTGGCTCGTCTTGGTCTTCCAACCCCTTACGTGGGTCGAAGACAGGATCGAGAACTTCCCATTCAATTTCAAACAGATTGAGGGCTTCCATGGCTGTTGCTTCATCAACGGCTGCGACACAGGCGACAAGATCACCAACGTGGCGTACTTTCTCGACGGCCATAGCGTGTTCATCCTTCGTTACCGGCAATACACCGAATGTGTTTGGTGCGTCGGCTCCTGTGGCCACTGCAAGAACGCCTGGGAGGGCTTCAACCTTTGAAGTATCAATGGATTTGATTTTGGCATAATGATGCGGTGATCGAAGGATCTTGCCAATGATTTCATTCGGAAGACGAACATCGTCACCGTACCAAGCCTGTCCGGTTACCTTTGCGTGGGAATCAACAAGCGCTCTTGGCTTTCCAACTTCAGTACCCGTCCGGTACCTGTCGTGGATGTGTGAACCAGCCGGCTGAGGCTCTTTTCCACCAACGGATTCTGGAATGGAATCAAGGTCACGTGGAGCCATGGTCGGCCGTGAGCCACCTGAGCCTGGTGGAGGGAATTTCTGCTTCCCTGCCACGCGCTTTCCGTCCTTGCGGACCTCACCCGAAGATGCCCCTGGTTGTTGACGATATCCTCCAGCCATGGAATCACCTCGCATGACCAGGTGGCATCGATGGTTCATCCGGCCCTTCTGGATGTGGATTAGGATGAGGATCACTTGCAGGAGATGGTGCAGGAGCGTCGCCTCGCTTGATTTCTGCGGCTGCTTCTATCGAATCAACAATTTGTTGATAGCCAGTGCATCGGCAAAGATTTCCTTCGATAGCACAAGCGATCTCATCACG
>JAYYFM010000123.1:0-3920 GCA_036158745.1 Thermoplasmatota archaeon | reverse complement strand
CCTCCCATACCCGAACGATGTATGGAACGGTGTTGAGAATTTCGGTTCATATATGGTGGAAAGGAGGAAAGAATATGTCGATGGAATGTGAACTGAATCCGCATGAGAAATCCATGCAGTTTCTACGAGAGGTTTGCAACATCGATGGAATTGAAATGATTGATTCAAACTCAATTTACAAGATTGTTGTGCGTGTTCGTGGCCGTTCAGGAAGGCACTACGAAGTTGAAGCATCTCGTCCAATAGGGCTGTTCATGCAGACTCCATGGACGACTGAAGTGGTAGGGGCTGCTTGGAAACGAGATTTTGATACCGAAAAAGCACGAGCGTACACAGCTAAATTATGCCTCAATATTCATGAAAACAAAGAACACCTTCCCGTTGGTGATCGCCTAGCATCCCTTGCCCTGAGCTTGCATAACGACGTCAAGTTGGCCATGGAGATACCGCTTGTTGCACAATTCATTGTTTGCCCACGTGAAGAATTGTATCACGTCTTCACCTTCCAAGAGGAAATGGTGGTCACACAGGACATGATTGATAGAACCGCTCTCGAGGGCAATCCCCAACATGTACTCGATTACATGGAAGAAGAACGTGAGGTCGAGTTCATCGATTTCCTTCCAGGCTTCTGGAACGTCGATGGTGATGAGGAAGCGTTTGATTTGGATTCCATTCAAACACACTGGTTACAGGACGTATCTGACGACATCATGCAGCGATTCGATTGATTCTACTCGATTCAAAGATTCTTTGTGATTTCTCGACCGATGATCATGCGCTGGACTTGACTGCTTCCCTCGTAGATTTGCATGACCTTTGCACCCCGCATGAGTCGAGCAACCGGATATTCCTCAGAGTATCCATATCCTCCATACACTTGTACTGCATCGGTTGAAACTTGCATGGCCGTATCTGCAGCGAAGCGCTTGGCGTGAGCCGCAGATTCAGTGTTCTTGATGCCAGCGTCTGCGTCTGCAGCGGACTTCCAGGTAAGCATTCGGCTCGCCTCGATGCTCGTTTTCATATCCGCAAGCATGAATTGGATGGCTTGATGCTTGTGCAGTGGCTTTCCAAAGGATTGACGCTCGTTGCTGTATTGAAGTGCGTGTTCGTATGCTGCACGTGAAAGCCCAGTCGCATGTGCTGCAATGTTTGGACGGCTCAAATCGAAGGCATTCATGGCATTCATCCAGCCACCCGATTCGCTTTCACCGACCAATTGGTTCGCAGGTACTCGGACATTGTTGAACGTGATGCTGCGTGTATCGCTGCACCGTTGACCCATGTTGGTCTCCTTTTTGCCAAGAGAGAGGCCCTCAGCGTTGGCTTCAACAATAAATCCGGACATACCTCGATAGCCTGCATCAGGATCTGTTTTGGCCAAGACGAAAAAGAAATCAGCATATCCTGCACCAGTAATCCACATCTTGGAACCGTTGATGACGTACTCATCACCATCTCGAACCGCTGTGGTTTGAATGGCAGCAACATCCGAACCAGCGCCAGGCTCGGTGACTGCATAGGATGCTAGGGCGCCCTCTTCAGCGACTTTTCGCAACCAGACGTTCTTCTGTTCCTCGGTTGCACCCGTAATGATTGGAGCGCATGCCAGTGCCGTTGCATATGCAGCAGTAGCAAAACCTGGGTCGCCCCATGCAAGTTCTTCATTCACAAGGACTTCTTCCATGCAGCCAAGTCCTGGTCCACCGTATGCCTCAGGAATGTGAAGATTCAGCAAACCCATCTCATGAGCGAGTTGTATGGTTTCTTTTGGATACACGGATTCTTCATCCCAATGTTCGGCATGTGGGCGTATCTCGTCACGTGCAAACTCTCGAGCAAGTTCACGTAGCATCTCCTGCATTTCGTCCAATTGGAAGTCGACCATGACTCTCCCAGTGGAAGGTCGGACATAAGTCTTGATTTTGCTTCAACTCACCGATTGAGTTGTAAAACCACTAAGAAAATCGCATAAAACAGGACCAAACAGGTGCCTTCCCAGCGTTCAAATCGATAGGTTCGACGCATAAAGAACAGAGCGAGTAGGACTCCAAGGACGGTGGCTGGTGCGATAATGTCCATGGTCAATCCGTTGTCTTGAGGTGAAATGGAGAGTGGATGAATCATAGAAGCGATTCCCACGGATAACAGAGGGTCGGTAATGTTCGAACCTATGAGGGTTCCAATCGCTACACCTTTGCTGCGTTTTGCAGCCATCAATGCGATGGTGAGTTCCGGCAAAGAGGTTCCAATTCCAGAGACAGTTGTCCCAACAACCGAATGAGGTACCTTCAGTTTCAATGCAAGATCGTACGCTTGCTCAACCAAAATGTTTGCAGCATAGACCGCAAAAGCCAGACCGAGGAAGATCATGATAAGATACGCAGCTGAACTCCAATTTGATCCTCGTACTTGGTAATCACCTGATTCTTCGACCTCCTCTTGACGAATGGCTTCCCGTTTCATCAACAGCCAAACGATGTAAGCGACATAGAGGGACGCAAGAATCGCTCCTTCCCATCGTGCAAGCTCGTCATTCGTCCAGACGAAGAACAGAAGAAGAACCACTGCAAGGAGCATAATGACACCATCACGGTTCAACCATGATGGACGAACTTTGACCGATCTCGTCATCACAACGATACCAAGAATCAGTGTGATCTGGACGAGCACAGAACCGAGGATACTACCAATGGCAAAGTCTGCTGCTCCTTGTTTTCCTTGACTCGCTTCGTAGGCTGCGCTACCAGAAACTAGAATCTCCGGAAGCGATGTACCGATTGATACGATGGTTAAACCAATGACGATTTCTGCAATTCCTGCTCGTCGAGCAAGCCCCTTTGCACCCTCGATGAAAAAGTCTGCACTCGTGATGAGTAGTCCAAGTGATAGAAGCAAAATGATGCTGACAACAAACATCGAATTTGATTGCCCAAGATACTTCATCAAAACAATCGCTAGAAAGAGCGCACCAGTGATGAGCATGGCATTGAAGTGGAGGAGTTGGGGAATTCCCATCAACTCATCCTTCTGCTCCATAAACTCCCCATGAGTTATGGGTTTTGATGCTTCTGTCCCCCTATGGAGGTAAGATGATGTTCTTTGTTCATTTGGTTAAACCGATGTGGAAGCGTGGAGGCATCGAAGCAGCAGGGACCTACTGCATGGTCTTTGTTGGGTGTGGAAGCGTTGCAATGGAGCGTTCATCGCTCGAAATCTCCCTAACCTTTGGAGCCGTTGTTGCTCTTGTCATCATCGCCATTGGTCGTTGGAGTGGTGCACACATCAATCCAGCCGTTTCAATCGCCTTTTGGTACAGAGGCAATCTTTCGACAAACGACACGATAGCACATGTTCTCGGCCAACTGGTTGGTGCGTTGTTTGCTGGTTTACTCCTGAACGGTGCAGGACCAACTGTGCGAAATACCACATGGGTCAATCTCATCGGGATTGAGATTCTAATCACATTCTTGCTGATGGCTTCCATTCTCTGGATTATTCGAAGGACCGAACAATGGATTCCAATCGCTGTTGTGGTAGGTTCAACCGTTGCAGCCCTTGCTTTTGTTTTTGGCAAATACACGGGAGCAAGCATGAATCCAGCGCGAACGTTTGGACCAAATCTCGTCTCAGGTGACGGATTAATCATCCCAGTATACTTCATTTGCACAATCGCTGGAGCCCTTCTGGCCGTAACCGTCGAGCGAATTATTGCATCAACTTCTGAATGACATTGGTCACGTATTCCACAGAAGGAATGGTGTAGTTTTCCAATGGAGGAGAGAACGGTACTGGTGTATCAATCGCCCCGATGACAACTGGTTGTGTTTCGAGTTGATAGAACGTTGACTCAAGGATCCGAGATTGAATGGTATGACCAAGACCGCCATGCCACTGTCCTTCTTGCAGGACGACCA
>JAYYFM010000122.1:0-3934 GCA_036158745.1 Thermoplasmatota archaeon | reverse complement strand
CAACAATGGATTGCTTGAAGTGCGCATGGCCGACGCTTCCCCGCTCTTCACTGAGATGGAAGGTTTGCAACCAGGCCAGGAACTGACATGGGAATGCGGTTCAGATGAGAGCGAAGTTGACTCATCGTTTGACGCAGTCCACATCAAGGATATCTGCTCGGAACACAACATCCATTACGAAACAGAGACTTCTGTTCTGTTTGAGTTGACAGGTATCCCGACGGAGGAGCTCGGTCTCCCTGCAGGCGATTTTGACTTCACGATTTCTGATACTGTCACCGACATGTATGATGGTGAAGTTGAACTCTTCTTCATGGGAGGTGCGATGGAACTGCTTGATGAGCCAACACAAATGATCACCATCGATGATGGAAGCACCATCGAAGTTCACCAAGCGTATGCATCTCCAACTCCACTCGCCTTCCCAGCAATGTGGGCTATGATGTGGGCGAACTCCGTCGTTGGTAGTGGAGATTACCCAGGCATTGTCGATGCTCTTCTAAGTGACGAAAACTTCGAAGAAATCTTTGGAGATTTGGCAGATGGACTTGGAGAGGACGAAGAAGATGATTACTTCGTTTGTGCGAACCTCAACGAAATCCCATACGAGTATGTCGAAGACGGTATCGATGACTGCGGTGACAACTCTGATGAAGAATTCGTTTGCGATGATGGAGATGTTATCCCCGGAGGTTGGGTAAATGATGGCTGGGAGGATTGTACAAACGGTGAAGATGAAACCAGTGATCAAGCAGAATCTGTTTATGTTTATGTTTACATGAACGGTGCAAGCGAATCAGAAATGAACTTTGATTACGAAGTGCAGGGCATGGAATACGATGAGAATTACGAGATTTCTTGGACAGTCACCGATGATGAAGGAACCACATCCGATGCAGGCTCCACTGCCGTCACAGATGGGTCCTACAGTTCGTACGACAGTGCTAATGCAGAAATCAATGGGTTTGGCGAGTACTGTGTTGACATCGAAGTCACTCGATTGAGTGATAGTGAAGTTGTTGGTACTCAACAAGAGTGTGAATCGGTTTCACAAGATATTGAACCGAGTGATCGACTCGTGACCATTGTCGAAGCACTTGCAGAATCGACACTGGACAACACCATGGAGTCCTTTGGACAAAACCTCGAAAACCGTTTGTCCAACTTTGAGGATGATTATGATGTTGCATACGAAGATGGTATGATCTACGCATTGTACGATGATTCAACCAACCGTTTCGTTGGTTTCCAACTGGTTGCATCACCAGGTGGCACACAGTGGTACACACTTATTGGACCAGATAGTTCAGCTTACGGTACGCCCCAGAGAGGTCTCTCAGTAACCTACTTCACCGGTATTGAAGCGGTTGAAGAAGCTCAGGAAATTGAGGACCAAACCGATTTGAGCGACCTCGTCGATGTTACACAACACAACACCGAAGATGTTGAAGCAGTCAACGAAGGAATTGATCCAGATACACTCCCTGAAGAGCCAAACAATGAACAAGAAGTATCTGAAGAGACTTCAGAAGAAGATCTATCCACGCTTCTTCCGTTCCTATCACCAGTAACCACTCTGGCGATGATTGCACTTGCAGGAATGTTTGTATCAATCCGTTCGAAGGACGAAGAATGAGCGAAGCAACGGGTCACGAATCCATTGCACGCTGGCGAGTTGTAGCCAGCTTAACGCTTATCCTTCAGATTGTGATTCTGCTCTCACTGAAGTCTACTCTTGATGAGGAATCTTGGTTTGTCGGCACGCTCTCGGCAACCGTTGAAGAGGGTCCACTCTCGCTTGAAGGCGTTTCGGCTAATGTCACCATTGACATGCAAAACGACCAAGATGATCTGAGCATTGAGTTGTTCGGACCTCTCCGGCTAAGTCATTGGCAGGATGAGCGCGATGATCGAGCCGCTTTGTCGGAGCAAGAAATCGAAGAGTATGATGACAATCTCGATGAGGCCTTTTCTTCACCTTCTCCAGATACTGTGAAATCAACGACATTCACTGTGATTTACATCAGTATTGGCCTTGCTGCACTTCTTTTGGTGTTGATCTGTATCGATTTGACCAAACAAGCAAGTGGAATCAAACGAACCGTTGTTCGACGATTCGCTTCATTTGCATCGTTCACGAGCGTTCTCAGTGTTTTGGTTTTGATTCTCTTTATCCTTCCAGCATCATGGTTTGCTACAGTTGCTGATAATCCTCAAGATTTTAGCAACAGTCGAGACGATGTAGCGTTTCTTGCTCATGCTGAATTTTCTTCAACGTCAAACCTAGGCTTGGATGGATTTACGTTGGATTTTGAAGTGAGCGGCTACGATATTGGAATGGTCCGTCCTGCGAATCGCTCAGCCGTTGAAGCAACTCCTCCTGAACCTACCAGCCCTGATGCTGAATCGTACATTGCGATAAGTGGGGATATGCGGACAGAAACGCCTCCATACGTTTCTGAGATGGTGTATTTCTGGCTTGTATTGTGGGTACTCGTGCCTCTTGCTTTGCTGATTCAACAGCGTGTTGCAATTGATTCTCGCCTTGGAAGTTTGAAGAGATAAGCCAATCATTGCTGTTCTGGCAACGTACCATTCAAACTGTCTGGATTGTCCTCAAGTGGACCCCACTCCGTTCTTGTTCTGTGGAGGCCAAATCGCTTCGCATAGAGGAATCGAAGGTTCTTCCAACCATCGCCCCACGTGTGAATTTCAGCATCACCGACACGCTCTCGGTATGGAACCGAGATTTCGATGGCCTTCTTTCGACCAAGGTGCTTCCGTGCAAGTATCTTGATTTCTTCAGATAGAGGCATTCCGTCATTGGTAGGACGCATCTTTGGATTGTCAAAAATCGATTTACGGAACACCCACATGCCCGATTGAGAATCTTTGATTCCATAACCGAAGAGAAGTCGAGCGTTGAAGGAGAGAACCCAGTTTCCAAATCCGTGAAGGCCAGACATGGATCCGTCCTCAGCCATGCTGAGGCGATCGCACGTGATGAAATCGAGGTCATCATCCAAAAGTCGCTTGACCAATTCAGGAATCAACTCTGCTGGATACGTACAATCCGCATCCATGGTGACAATGATGTCGTTTGAAGCAACGACAAATCCAGTACGGTAAGCTCGACCGTAACCCTTCCGTGGTTCAAGATGGACGCGGACGTCCTTCTCAAGGGCGATTTCTCTGGTTCGGTCCGTTGAAGAACCGTCAACGATCATGATTTCGAGTGATTCACACCAATCTCGAGGGATGGCGTCGACGGTTGCACCGAGTGCTTCCTCTTCATTTCGGGTAGGAAGAAGAACAGTAACAGAGACTGGTAAGACCTCGTCCATGATGCAACCACCAGCCATGAGGGTTTCAATGCATTGCCTCAACGGTCAAACGACTACGACCATCGAGCACGTAGACGGCGGAGTGAAAGTTTTGCAGCAAGACGAATTTTTCTCCACTTGGATAAGGAAGGTCGCTTGCTAAACACATCACCGGAACGTCGGACAATTTCGTGGAAGATGGCGTCGTATGCCTCACACATAAGTTGTGGCTGCAATCGAGACTTTGAATCAAGATATTCGAACAAGTGTTGAGCCGATTCTTGGTGTCGTCGAACGATTTCGATGTATTCTTGAACGAAGGACTTCCAGCGATGATTGGTTCCAAATTCAGTGTTACCAAGCTCGGAGATCTCGATGTTGTATTCGCTTAATGCATTGATTGGAAGGTAAACTCGGCCACTTCGATAGTCTTCTGTGACGTCACGAAGGATGTTGATCAATTGCAATTGAATGCCCATGTCGATGGCGTGAATCCGTGCTCCAGCATCTTCGCATCCATAGATTTCAATCAGGACGAGTCCAACTGCTGAAGCGACCTTGTAGCAGTACGCACGGACTTCATCCCAAGTTTTGTGACGTACTTCGAACAA
>JAYYFM010000121.1:0-3944 GCA_036158745.1 Thermoplasmatota archaeon | reverse complement strand
CCAATCCTGTTCCCGCAGGAAGCATTGCACCAATCGCAACCTGGACCCCACACACATCCATGAATGGCGTTGCAGTACGTCCTGCAAATTCCCCTCTCCCAGGAGGGAATTCGACCATTTACGCAACAGTATACGGTTCTTGGAACACGATTCTTCCCCAGGGGCATGAAATTGTTCGAATCGATTTGAACTCATCGGGAGGAACTGTTGTTGGGACAACAACCGTGTTCGCAGAGGATGTCGGAACACCTCTGCCAATTACCTTCCATCCAAACGGCGATCTCTACTTTGCAGTGTTCGGCTCGAACGGCAAACTGTACAAAATTAGCGCAGATATTTGAGTTGAATACAAATACATGCATTTCACATAATTGACGATAACCATTGGCTCAATCGTTCGATACCTAGGTGAATGTTCTCAAGAGATGTTGCATACGAGAGGCGAATCAAACCTTCTCCACCCTTCATCAGTGAGCCGGGTATCACTTGGACTCGTGCTTCAGAGAGAGCACGATCTGCGAATTGAATATCGGTCATTCCCGTACCTGTAATGTCTGCAAGAATGTAGAACGCACCTTCTGGCTCAGGTGCTGTAACGCCAGGTAGGCTGTTGAGCCCTTCATGCACAATCATGCGTCGATGTGCAAACGACTTCGCCATTTCTTCGGTTTCTTCTTCAAGTTCGAGTGCAACCTCGCCCGCTGGCATGAGGAAGGTTGGAATGTGTGTAGCAGCCGATGTCTGGCAGGTTTTGACAGCTTCCATGAACTCTGATGGACCAGTGATCCAGCCCATACGCCAACCTGTCATGGCCCATCCCTTGGACCACCCACCAATGGTGATGGTTCGGTTCTCTCCCCCTGGAGAATTGATTGGCGATGTGTAATCATGATCGGTCCAAACAAGTGTCGAGTAGATCATATCATCAACAATCCACAAATCGTGTTTCTCAGCAAACGCTGCCATTTTTTCAATTTCCTCTGGCGTGTATACAGCGCCAGTAGGATTGTTTGGAGAATTCAACATGATCGCTTTCGTCCGCTCGGTCACACTTGCTTCAAGTGCTTCAAAGTCAGGGTGATACGATGGCCGTGAGACCGGTACGTGTACTGGAATTCCTCCAAAAATTCGGATCATTCCATCGTAGGAAGGCCATGCTGGAGCTAAAAGAAGGACTTCATCCCCAGGCGTTACTGTTGTCATGAGTGCATACAGCAAAGCCTGCTTACAGCCTGGCGTGATTACAACATCGTCTGGATTGGAATCGATTCCTAACGTGTCAAGATGTCTCGAAACGGCTTCGCACAGCGAGACGCTACCCTGAGAACGCGTGTATGCCGTTTCACCTCGTTGGAGGGCATCGATGGCGGATTGCACAACCGTCTCTGGTGTGTCAAAGTCTGGCTGACCGACTGTAAAACGTACAACATCGGGAGAAGGAGGTGCGAGATAGGCAGCAAAGCCACGACCAATAAGAGAGAAAGCAGGACTAATTTCAGGCATTGTTCCACCGTTCTAGTTTGTTGCGAATCGCCAATTCTTCTTCAAGACTTTCCAATTGTTTGTCGTTTCATTGGATTTTTGGAGCACGGACTGGGATTTGAACCCAGGTAAGAGGATTTGCAATCCCCGGCATGGCCAAGCTTTGCTACCCGTGCGACAATCTACCGACCAAGATGTCGTATTTCAACGCGCCTCATCAATCAGTCTTATGATAAAAGAGCACTAGGGAGGAACATGCTTCACTTGGCAGGGCCAGAATGGGAACCGATTGAAGCATACTACGACTGTCGCTACGCAGTCCTCCGTCAACCGCTGGGATTTGAACGAGGTGCTGAGGTTCTCAACGATGATACAGAAGCCATTCATGCGTACATCGAAATCGATCAAGACATTGTCGCTGTTGGGCGAAGCCACCTTATTCCTGTTACGAGCAACGGCTCACAATCCGACTTCCCGGGACAATCAGGTCCTAAGACGCCACCATTTTCTGCACTTGATACAAGCAATAGGCCGGCCATACAGATTAGACAAATGGGAACGCTTGAAGCACATCGAAGAAAGGGCCTCGCTGCAGTTGTCCTCGAAGCACTTGAGAAGGCATCCGTTCAACAATTTGGCGCAGTATGCGGTTTTTTACAAGCACGTGAAGTAGCCATACCGTTCTACCAATCTCAGGGTTGGGTGGTTGTGGATGAAGCTTATTCAATACCAAACGTAGGTCCTCACCGTTCAATGATGAAGCGATTTTGACTGTATCACCTTTACAAACGGTGGACTGCATCTAAGTCTGATGGGTGAAAACGATGAAGCAAACAATGGAAACAAACAAGAACGATTCTTATTATATGAAAAACAAGGAGACAGAACTAATGGAAATGAACACTGAAGCCCTTTCCACCAAAAAGAAAAACGAACGGTTTCTTGAAGCGCTCAAAACATTGAGCGATCAAGACCCGCAATCGTTCTCAGAGATCGCTCCGGAACTTCTCCAACGATGCGCATACTATTGGAGGGGTTCTGATCCTTTCTTTTCAACCAAGTTAAATTCTTGGCTTTCCTACGATATGATGTGGAAACCATTTGGAGAAATTATTCCTGATGATGCCAATTTTTCAAAGCGCATAGAATCTGATGCATTTGACATAAAAATGTACAGTGGAGCCACAAAGGACCTTTTAGAGTCGTTACAAATTCGATTTCCCGATGATTTCAACCAATGGGATGCATCCATTCGTAATCAATTCATTATCCTCGGGATGATCGCCATGGGTCGGGATAAGGGAGAGTACCAAGGTGCACTCGTACACAGGCTTGGCTTGGGTTCTGGCGATGTTCGGATAAAAGGATCGAATGTTATTCGGGCAGCCAAAATTGCTCTAGCACGCCTGGCTAAGGACAACGGTGCTGATCTCTTTTCACCGGCATCCGGCCACGGTGTTGAACGGGTTCACAAAATATCGAGCGCGAAGCTCGCAGAAACCATTGAACGCTTCGTCCTCTCACATTCTGCCTCTGTTCTCTTGCCTCCTCCTCGAAGTCTTTGACGTCTCAAGGCGCTGGTTTCATATAGTCTCGGACCTTTGTAGTTGGTAGAGGGAACGTTGGGTTCCCTAAGAACACCCCCGTGAAAAGCGATGAATTTGGAGGAAAAAGTCAAGCAATCTGACAGAACAATTTCGATGCATAGCGCCATACGCAATGGGCGCCAGCAAGACTCCGATGTTGTTCATAATCCTCTCTCACCAACACAAGCAGAGCGCATGCTCTGCATCTCTCCCGAGATTGAACGTACCATTCAGGGTACCTTTGGTTCGGAAAGAGAGAACAGTGGGTTCTCTGTGTAAACACAACAAAACAAAAATTGGAAGTGAAGAAAAATGAACACGAATACGAAGACAAAGACAATGAGCATGCTTTTGGCTTTCCTTCTCGCTCTATCAGCAGCCTCTGCTGTAAGCGGTGATGGATCTGACCCTCTGGACCCCAATGACGGTGGTGCAGATTGGGACGGTGATGGTCTAACCAACGCTGAAGAACAAGCTGAAGGTACGAACATGAACAACGCAGACAGCGACGGCGACGGTCTGCCTGACGGCTGGGAGGTTGCCAATGGCCTCAACCCAACCAACGGCGGTGACGGCAATGCGGACTCTGACAACGATGGTCTAACCAACGCACAAGAGTACCAAATGGGTACCAACCCAAACAATGCTGACACCGACGGCGATGGCAAGAACGACAACGTCGATTCGTTCCCAACCGATCCGAACGATGGTGAGTACTCCGACTCCGACGGTGACGGTATCCCAGACGCATACGACCCAGACTTCCAGGAGTCTCAGGCGGGCGCTGGTGATGGCGGCACTGAAGGCGGTGGCGAATCCAGCGATCAAGGTCAGGGACAAGGTCAAGGACAAGGTCAAGGACAAGGTCAAGGACAA
>JAYYFM010000120.1:0-3947 GCA_036158745.1 Thermoplasmatota archaeon | reverse complement strand
CGACTCGTTGTTGTCCAGTCCACAAGCCAAACCCGTTTCGAAACCTGTTCAAAGCACTGAAGGTTCGAGTGAGAACCTCCTCAACCAACTGCATCGGATGATGGACGGAGAGGACATCAAGACGAACCTTCGAAAGAAACTCACACCATTGAAGTCAAGTTGTCAAACCATGATGGAATTGGAGCAACACGTTGCTCAACTGAAGCAGAAACTCACGCAAGAATCGCTCGATGAAATCATTCTTGAAACACAAACCATGATTGCTGATTGTCTTGAAAATGCTGGTATCGATTTGGCTCCTTTGGACCGAGAACTCGTCGATGTTGCCCATCGTTTCCATTCTCGAATCCTCGTCCGTGCCGAAATGGCTCTTGCCATCATGAAGCGAATGAAAGGCGATGCAATTGGTTCGCATCTTCATCTTTCCACCGCATTGTTCCAAGCAACGCACGTCGATGAGGACACCATTGAAGCACGTATTCTCGCTCGTCTTGCCGTCTTGGCTCTTTCAACCAACAAGGTTGAGAAAGCCATTCGCTTGTCAACCTCTTCATTGGGCTTGCAGACGCTGAGTGAGCCAATGAGGCTCAAGCAACACATCGTTCAAGCCATGGCGTTGTACATGGCAGGAGAATCTTCCAATGAAGCCCTGAAGCATGCACAGGTCTTGGTTCAAGATGATATTGCCATGGCTGCTCAAGCGTTGACCGAACTTGGAGAATCCTTCCTTGCACTCAATCGTCCTGACTTTGCCATCGAACTGTTCGATGAAGCATTGGAATGTGTTGCTGCTGAGCAGAGCATGAGCGAAGAGCTTGGTGAATTGATTCTTCTCGCCCATCGAGCGATGGAAGACGACAGCGAAATCGAAGGGTTGCGTCAAATTCTTGACCGAATTCATCAACAAACCGATGAGCAGGAAAAGCAAGTTGAGAAGGTGGTTGAACAAATCAGTAAGCGACAGGAAGACTCTGCTGAATTGACCTTCTCGAACGAATGGGAGGATGCGGGCACTGTGCTCGATGATGAGCGCCCATTGTACATCTCCAATGTTGTCGGCGAAGCTTCCGAGGAGCAACTGATTCTCGCTGAACATCCTTCCTTGGGCAGTGTTGGCATCTGGCTACCAGCAAAGGCCGATGCTCCACAACCTGGAGCACGAATTACACTCACCAATGGTCGTGTGAAGATTGCTGAGCCTCCAAAGAATCTGGTTGAATCCTATGCCATTCGTGCATTGCTCGCAATTGAATTCCCGGAAAGTTTGGTGTTCCAATCGTTGACGAGTGATGCACAAGAAGAACTCGAAGATCTGTGAAATCGTGGTGCCGGGGGCAGGATTCGAACCTGCGAAGCATTACGCAGAGGATCTTGAGTCCACCCCCTTTGACCGCTCGGGAACCCCGGCACTTGGGCTCCCCTCGATGGTCTTCTTCTTGACTATTCCTCTTGGTCAGCATCATCCAAACCGGACGGTCGTGGTGGAGGAAGGTCCTCTTCTTCGTACTCTTCGAACTCATCGTAGAGCGATTGTATGCGTTGACGTCGCATCAGGATCGAAGCGACAACAGCTCCAGCAGCGAGGAGGACGAGTAGCACATTGAGTCCAAGTTCAGAATTCGAGGATTTAGCATCAACATCTTCGTACAAGACATCAGCGAGTGGGACTGGAATCAACAATGGATCATCATCCAATTGAATCACCATACCAAGACGGCCTGTCGTCCATGCTTCAACGGTCCAAACCACGCTCTTCTGTTCATCCGGCTCGAGGAAGAATGTAGCATCTCCGAGGACCAATCCATCGGCATCCATGAGCGTGACATTGGTCGAACCGTTGAGATATCCGAGATTTTCCAAGGTGAATTCGATCGTGATAATATCGCCAAGAACGGGGCGATACGGTTCGGCGTTGATGGAGGTCGGCGTTGGTTCATAGGCCATCCAAACGATGTACACGTCCAAAGGCATCAAGGCTGTACCTTGTCCAGAAAGAAGGTTTCCAGCACGATCGTTGTGTGTAAACCAAACACTTAGTCGATCGCTCTTTTCGAACGCTACGCCCTGAGATTCAATGTCGAGCGTGGTTGAGAACGATGCGATGTTTCCGGTCGTTCCCACGTGCGTCATCGGGATGGATGAGGTGGAACCGGACACAACAATGCCCCCACGAACGAAGCACCAATTCAATTCTACGCCTTCTTTGGGAACGCCGAAATCATCCTGAATCGAGACCTGAACAGGAATGTTGTTGATTTGCAATGAATCCAAGTTGGTCAGCGTACCTGGTTCGAGGGAAACGGTTGGAGCTTGTGAATCGAGCAACAACTCGATCACGAGATCGTTTTGAACGTCAAACGCACTCCCTGTCATTTCAATGTTCAATTCGCCTTCACCTTGAGGTAACGTGGTTTGATTGACAACCAAACGATGACGACTCTGCCCTTGGCTGTCGACGATTTCTGCCGTCACAGCATGACGGATACCGAAGGAGGAGAGATTGTAATGCATACGCGTATCGAATGGGATGTTCAGGGCCTGTTCATCGGTTTCATGATGAACGACGATGATGTCAATATCAGCGAAATCGTTCGGGTGCAAAGAAAGGATGTCATCGTCGAGGATGCCAAACGGTGCGACTCGATCGATGATGGAGTCTATCTGCAACTCGAGGCGTGTATGCGTTGACCAGTTGGCTGCTGTGAGGTAAGTTCCACCCAACCCAACATCTTGAGCCTCATCGATAACCTTGATCGACGGCGTGAAGGCTGCATCGCTCCATTGGTGCATTGTATCCCAACGAAGCTGGAAGGCAACATCAACGGTGTATCGCATCGTCAAATCGTCTTTGGTTGTCGTAATGGTCGGTGGTGCAACAAAACAGGTCACGTCGGCCGTGATGTCTCCGAAACGTGGGGCGTAGTTGATCCAACAGTCTTCATGAAGCGAATTCATCAAACCAATCTTGATGAAATCAAGACTCTCAATCCCGTTTCCGTCGATGAGGTCGAATTGGAAATGGTGCTCTTGTCCGGGGAACAAGTTTCCATTGATGGTGTCCAGCGAGACCGTGTTCATGTCGAGCAACGTGGCTTGTCGTGGTTGAACCAATATGGTTGCAACATCGTTGTCCTCTCCGAACGAACCGCCCGATTGCAATGCATTCCCTGCAAGGTCTTGACCCATGACGACAATGCTCAACTTGCCTTGTTGTTGACCTGGACGCAGAATAGCGTCAACGTCGAGCAGTGGCAGATCGATCTCGGCTTGGAGAGCACCGCGGTTGACATTGGCATTCATCGATTGGTATTCACTCTCTTCCATGATGCCATTACCGTTCGCATCGTCTTGATGTTCGGACCATGTGTAAATCGTAAGGGGGGATTCCAATCCTTCTGCATCCTCGACATACAGTCGTAACGGAACATCTCGGTCAGGAAGCCAAACGTGGTTGTCTGCAGGCTGCAATCCACTTGGATCGAGAATCTCCAAACCGATGACATCTGGAGGGATCTTGTCGTACATCATTTCGAAGAAAGTTGACTGTGCTGTCTGATCCAGTGACGTTGCTGTTTCAAGGCCAGAGGGTCCACAACGCGAGAGAAGAATTCGTGCCTCAAGTCGCGTATCACTGGGTAGGGATGAAGCATCAGGTATGGACAACGGAATCGCAAATCGACCTTGGTCATCGACGGTCGATGCATTGGAAATGGACCAAACGATTGGGTCGCCGTCCCACGTGTCTGGACCGTTGAGATTCAATGGAGGAATGGCGTGTATTTCGACCGTCACCTCAGCTTCATCTTGACCCACCCATGCATCTGCAATACCTTGGAATCGAACCTGCCCTTGAACAGTGAGTGAGGTTCCAGGGTTGACATGCAAGGGCCACAACGGATTGGTCCAATCGTGCAGAGGCCGTCCACGATCATCGTAGGCAACAACAT
>JAYYFM010000119.1:0-3964 GCA_036158745.1 Thermoplasmatota archaeon | reverse complement strand
TCCTATGCGGTTGATTTCATTCAACAACGTGGATTCACCTTTGTTCAACCACCAGTGATGATGAATCGAGCTGCCTACGAAGGTGTGACCGATTTGTCGGACTTTGAGACGGTGATGTATGGTATCGATCCTGATGGTTACTACATGATTGCGACATCAGAGCATCCACTCACTGCAATGTACATGCAGGAGACCATTCCTGAGGAACTTTTGCCATTGAAGATTGTTGGCGTCTCATCCTGTTTCCGTCGAGAGGTCGGTGCCCACGGTCAATCCGATCGTGGCATTTGGCGTGTCCATCAATTCACGAAGGTTGAGCAAATCATCATTGCAACACCTGAAACATCTTGGGAACTGCATGAAGAATTGTTGCAAAACTGTGTTGACCTCTGGGATGCACTTGGGTTGCACTATGAAGTGGTCAACATCTGTACTGGTGACATGGGAACGGTTGCAGCACGAAAGTACGATCTTGAGGCTTGGTTGCCTGGAGCGAAAGCATTCAAAGAAATCGTATCGTGTTCCAACTGTACGGATTATCAAGCCAACCGTCTTGAGATTCGCTATGGTACGCCTGGCCATCCAAACCAGCCAATGGTACATACTCTCAACTCAACCGCTGTGGCTACGTCACGTGCACTCGTAGCCATTATCGAGCAAAATCAGCTCGAGGATGGCCGTGTTCGTATTCCTGACGTATTGCAATCTTACATGCAAGGCCAAGAGATTCTCGAACCATGCTCGTGGTAGAATTAATAAATACTAACGGAGTATTGCTCTTAGGAGCGGGACGAAATGACACAAAATCGACTGTATTTTGGCTATGGATCAAATCTCGATTGGAACGATTGGGTTCAGTATTGCGAGAAGAAAGGCGCACTTCCAGGTGGACTCAAAGAACGAGAGCCTGCTTGGCTGGTCGGACACCATCTCATCTTTCACTACCATTCCAGAGGACGTCATGGTGGAGCTGCAGATGTTGCACCAATCAATGAATACCATGCCACACCTGGAGCATTGTTTGATGTCGATGAAGACGCATGGTCAACGCTCGTTGCGAAAGAAGGTGCCCCGTCGTACTACAAGGAAAAGAGCGTCCTTGTTCTAGGATCGAATGGTCAATTGCATGATGCTGTGACATTCGTTGTTTGTGATGACAAGAAAAAACCAGATTTTCAACGCCCAACAGATGTTTACCAGGACTTGATTCACAATGGACTTCAAGAACGTGGGCTACCAACCAGTGGACTCGACATGGCTATGCAACATAGATTTGATACACCCACAATCAACCATTTGTTCGTTTATGGAACCCTGATGTCAGGACAGAGTCGATTCATTCAACTCGAACCGTACATCCGTTCGCAACATCAAGCATCCGTTCAAGGTAAACTCCACCATCTCGGCGGCTATCCAGGGATGAAATTGGGTGATGGAGTGGTCCATGGTCAACTGATGGAACTTGAGAATGTTGAAGCATGCTTGGAGCGAATGGATTCCATCGAAGGCTTCCTCGGCTTTGGTCGCAACGATTCGTTGTTCGATCGGACCATTGTCCAAGTTCAAACCGAACAAGGCATCGTTTGGGCTTGGACCTATGTCTATGCTGGAGATGTCGATGATGATTCCATCATCGAAGATGGTCAATGGTGCTGATTATTCAGCTGCTTCCACATCGAGGAGATTGGCTCCCTGTTCGACACGATCGCCTGAGTTGAAGTGAACCGATGTGACAGTACCATCTTCTGCTGCGACGATTCTGTGCTCCATTTTCATCGCTTCAAGGACCATCAGAGTTTGTCCCGCTTCGACCGATTCGCCTGCGGTAACAAGAACTTCGAGAACCACACCAGGCATTGGTGCCACAAGTCCTCCGTGGTTGTCATCACTGCTTGCTCCTGCTTCGATGCGTTCCATGGTGAAGATTCGGCCCGAGTGATGAACCCACCATACGTCACCAACCTTGGCGACGTGGGCCCACGCTTTGCTTCCATCTTCGAAATAGACGCGAATTCGTCCATCTTCACGGGGATGAGCGCAATGGTTCGCAAAGGTCCAGATTTTTGGCGTACGCTCAAGCAAGACATCGTATGTCTCACCAGCGTAACGGAATTCATGCTGCATCAGGGATACCTCCTGTTGAGCGTTTGGAATGGGCTTGCAATCCCAACTGAGCCTTGAGCGGATGCAACGGTGGTTCGATGCATGCCTGTTGTTTCTGCAACAGCAGCCGTCATCAAAGCGACGTCGAGGTCTTCCGATCGAGGTATGAACTGGTATCCATTCGGATACAGATCGTCGATCATTGAGGTGTATGTATCACCCGAAATGACTTCAGGTACATCGCAGAGATCACGCAAGAAACCGATGTTTGTGGTTGTTCCAAGAACGACGAATTCATCCAACGCACGACGCATACGTTGCAATGCTTCTTCACGTGTTGGAGCGAAGACGATCAGTTTCGCTAACATTGGATCGTAATGAGGTGTAACCTCGTCGCCTTCACGAACACCCGTGTCAAGACGTATTCCTGGCCCTGTAGGCGGACGGAACACGGCTAGAGGCCCAATGGCTGGCAGGAAGTTGTTGGTCGCATCCTCGGCGTAAAGACGAACTTCAATGGAATGGCCACGGATGTTGAGTCCGTCAACGGACATCGGCTCACCGTTGGCAATACGCAGTTGTTCCCGAACCAAATCGACACCAGTGACCATTTCGGTCACCGGATGCTCGACCTGAATGCGCGTGTTCATCTCAAGGAAATAGAAGGATTCGTCTTCTGCAAGCAGGAATTCGACCGTTCCTGCTCCAACATAGTCAACAGCCTTTGCAGCTGCTACAGCTGCTTGTCCCATGCGCTCCCGCAATGAAGGCGTCATGGTCGAACATGGGGCTTCTTCGAAGACCTTCTGATGACGTCGTTGAACACTGCATTCTCGTTCACCCAAGTGGATACAACGACCGTGCATATCAGCAAGGACTTGCACCTCGACGTGCTTTGATCTCATCAAGAGTTTCTCGACATAGACACGTCCATCACCAAACGCTGCGAGTGCTTCTCGTCGGGCCGATTGTGCCCCATTCTCCAGTTCATCTGGAACATTGACAACACGCATTCCTTTGCCGCCACCTCCTGCAGTGGCCTTGAGGAGAAGGGGATAGCCCGTTTCTTTGGCTGCGTTACGAATGGCTTCCATGGCAAGCGATTCATCCTCTTCTTCGATCTCAACACCAGGAATAACAGGGACTCCAGCAGCCTTCATGATTTGACGTGCTGACATCTTATCCCCCATCTGCTCGATGGCTTGAGGGGATGGACCAATCCAAATCAATCCAGCATCCATGACGGCTTGAGCGAATTCTGCACGCTCTGAAAGAAATCCAAATCCAGGGTGAATAGCGTCTGCTCCCGTTTCTTTGGCCGCTTGAATGATGGCTGCACCGTTGAGGTACGTCTCAGCGATTGTATCACCCTCAAGCAGAACCGATTCGTCTGCAAGTTCACGAAACATGCCTTCACGGTCGTTCTCAGCATATATTGCAACGCTTGTGAGTCCTGCTTCTCGACATGCACGGAGGATGCGACAGGCGATTTCGCCACGGTTCGCAACCAGTACACGCTGAATCATCTTCTCACCTCACTCTTCGGGTTTCCAATCGGCAGGACGCTTCTCAAGGAACGAAGAGAGACCCTCTTGACCTTCTCTTGATCCTCGCATTCGACTGGTGAAATCAAGTGTCCATCGACGCAACGATTCATCATCATCGTTCCATCGATCGAATCCAAGTGTCAATTCATTGGCAAGGGTTGCGGCACTTGGTCCCGTTGTGAGAACTTCTGCAATGATGGAGTCAATCTCATCGTCAAATGCTTCAACGTTCTCAACAACTCGTTCGATGAAACCGACGCGCAGTGCTTCTTCAGACTTGACTCGACTGGCTTGCATGGACAATCGGCGGAAGT
>JAYYFM010000118.1:0-3979 GCA_036158745.1 Thermoplasmatota archaeon | reverse complement strand
GGCAGACAAACGAGACTATTACGAAGTTCTCGACGTTGACCGTTCAGCGACAGAAAAGGACCTGAAGAATGCATTCAGGCGACTCGCTCGACGCTATCACCCAGATCGAAGCGAAGAGCCCGATGCCGAGGAAAAATTCAAGGAAATTCAGGAGGCTTACGCTGTTCTCTCCGATTCAGACAAACGTGCACACTATGATCGATTCGGTCATGACGGTCCTGCTGGAAATCCCTTTGGAGGCTTCTCTGGAGGTGGATTCAACATTAATCTCGAGGACCTTTTGGGTGGAGATTTCTTTTCTGGATTCTTTGGCGGCGGTCGTGGCCGTAATCGCGAGCGCAGGGGCTCTGACATTCTCGTTCGTCACAGCATCGATCTCGCCACAGTTCTGACTGGAAGCGAAGAATCGATTGAACTCGATCTGCCTGCTGAGTGCAAGACTTGTTCCGGTTCTGGAGCCAAAGATGGCAAAACAACGACCTGCTCACAATGCCAAGGCCAAGGTCGAGTACGTGTTCGACAACAGATAGGTCCGTTTGTCAACGAAGTTGTTCAAGATTGTCGCGATTGTGGAGGAAGTGGTTCGATGATTGATTCACCGTGCAATGATTGCTCCGGTCGAGGCCACCGTGTTGAGGAGAAAACCATTCGATTCAACGTGCCGGCCGGTGCAGAACACGGCACACGTCTACGCCTGCGAGGTCAAGGACAACCTGCTGAGCGTGGTCAAGGTTCACAAGGCGATCTTCTCATCGAAATAGAAGTTCTCACGCATCCATGGTTTGAACGAAACGGATCGGATTTGATCATGTCGCTTCCACTCGGCTATCCTGACTTAGTTTTGGGGACGAAAATCAGCATCGACCACATTGACGGGAAGAAGCTCGACATCGTGGTCCCTGCTCGTTCATCCGCAGGTCATACTCTCGAAATCAAGAAACGAGGTTTGCCTCACATGCGCAGAAGTGGCCGTGGTGATGTGGTTGTATTGCTCAAACTTCACGTTCCTGATAAGATTTCGAAAGCGGACAAGAAGCAGCTTGAATCGATGAAATCTGGTCTTAACCCAAGCGACCAAGTACAACGAATCCTTGATGATGCATCCGAACGAAGGGCGAATGAATGATTATTCCTCTTCTTCAAATCGGGTCAATGCGGTAGGAATCCTCATACCTCTTGGCACACCATCGACATGGCCGTTCAGTTCAACATCGACTTGCGTCGCTTCTCCTGCGAGATCAACGGTCAGGAAAATCGTCGTTCCTTTGGCAATGGTATCGACAAAAACTTCCTCTCCTTGATGCAAGAGTCTTGGTTCAACATGTTCTACGGACAATGCTTGACCGTATGGTGCATCAAATCGGAATGCGGCAATGTCCCACGTTTCATTTTCTGTGTTCAAACCAACAAGGAGTGGCCAATTGCCAAGGGATTTTGCCAGACGTGAATCAAGATTCCACACTGCAATGGACGTTCCATCCGTTGTGTAGGAACGTTGGGGTTCACCCCACGAAGCGATGGCAGATTCCCATGGAAGGGTTGCTACAGCTTCCAAGGAACGAACCAATGATTTTCGTGTTTGCTCCGGTGATTCAGTTCCTTCATCGAGTAGACTTGTTAACATGGCTAGGCGCTGTTTCATCGCACCAATACGAGCAGCATTACGTCGAGTCTTTCGCATAGCGTAAACGAGATAGATGGCCGGCAACATCATTCCAAGCCCGAGGATCCAACGAACAGTGGTTCCCCAAAACTTTGCTTCATCGGATGGTGCAAACCACGGTTCTTCACCAATCTCAGTGGTCACTTTCGTGATTTCAATGCTGTATTCCAGCGCCTGAAGGTTGTTGCCCCAGTTTTGATCTTGAAGGATTGAATCGTTGACGTGATGGAACTCAATGAAATGCAATCCCGGTCCCAATGTGATGTACAAATCCATGTCGTACGTGAAAAGATCGGGAGACAATTCGTGTTCTGAGAGCACTTCCATTGTTTCCTGATTCAACTCTTGAACAACACCTCGAAGGTCGGGGCTGTTGCCATCGATGACGATGTTGAGTCGATGCTCAGAATCAACCCAGCCATCAACTGAAATGAGGTAAACATCGGATGTATCCATCGTTGCCAAGGTCAATTCGCCCGTATAGTCATCGGTATTTTCAGCATAGAGAATCGGCCAATTGGTTTGGTCAAGACTCGATGGGCGATAGGCTGGAGCGTCGTATGTCGTATTGCCATCTGCAGTGGATTCCAACGCAACGTCCACCCAATGCACACTGTTTTCGATGTTCAGCATCGCCATTGTCGTGTTTGGATAGACGTAGATTCGCTCAACTGTATTTTGTTCGACGAGGACCTCTGGCATAGCAACCCATGCGTCACCAATTCGAAGCGAAACGCTTGCAGTGATGTCCTCAATCACAGGTGAAAGTTTGATGACGCCAGTTGGATCGATTGCAAAGGCGCTCTTGGACAATCCATGACCTACCTGGGTGAATTGGGATATACCCTCATCCACGGTCATGGTCAATTGAGCGTCGTGAATTGTACGCTGAAGTGCATAGGCCGAGAATGGGGCAGATGTCGATGCTTTGACGATGATTCTGCCATCTTCTGCAACGTCCAAGTAAATCGTATCCTCCAAGGTGTTTGGGTTTGTGGCGGTCATGGTCTCAATTACGGCATCGAAGAGTTGTTCTCCTGTTTCAGTCTGCATGTAGAAATCAAACCGAATCGAATCAGATGCGTGGTGGAGTGTCAATTCAACGGTTTGATCTGCATAAACTTCGAATCCATAATATTCTTCAGCATCCGATTTGACCGCACCAGCATCGAAACCAAGCGATGCATAATTTCCGCTGAGAATGGTTCGGAGATTACCTCGATGCATATCGAGACACGCACTCGGGTCCTCGCATCTGTAGGAATCGACGAGGTCGATTGTTGAATCAGGACTTGGTCGCTGATTGAGATACATCTCATCTTCAGCAACAAGAACAGAGGTGAAAACCGTCTCTGTAGTGGATGAAGAGATTGTGATTTGAACTGAGGTTGCTTCAGTCGCTTCGTAAGCGACCGAGGTCGAGGATGAGATGCTCGTATCCTCTGCATCGAGTTGAACTTGGCATGAGCTGCAACCAACGTTGACAGCGACGATTGCTCCCTCTTCGACATTGATGGTTTGCTGGTAGGTTTCACCTGCTTCAAGCATGACCATCTGCAAGCGTCCATCGATGATGAACTCGTTTGGTGCTTCCTCGGCGTGAACGACGCTTGTGAAACTCATTAGAAGGAGTCCAACAAAAACCAGTGGCACCATCCGATGCTCGGTCGTGTTATCCTCCATGGTAATTGCTCGTGGGCCTAGTCTTTCAACACTTTCTTCGCAATCGGTGGCATCTTTGAAAAACAAACCACCTCAGCAGCCAACATGGCAGAAGGACTTGGTCGCACGGTTCTTCATCGCCACCGCTATGGCCGCGTGTGGGGTTTGGGCGACCGCTCATCACCTGCTGCACGAACGCCCGCCTTCATTTCAACGGACGATGATGATGAGGTCTGCAGAGGTCTTGCTGCGTTTCATTGCACACAAACACGCACCATTCCTGCTGAAATGACCATCTCGACCCAATTTGCTTTGATGCCACCATCGTTTGATCGGCCAGGACCTCAAATGACAGCATCCATCGGTCATGTTCTTCCACCTTCGCTTGATGAGGCGAACGCTGGGGAATCCGCAGATTCTGGACCACTTTTGCCAGTATCTTGGCAACGATTGCATCACGATCCATCGTTGTTGGATGCCGATTTGCAACCCAATATTGTCGTCCTTGTCGATGCTGTTCAACTTGCAGCTCAGCCCGGAAAACTCGTCACTGCAATTCAAACGCTTAAGCATCGATTTCCCGGAGCACTGCTGTGGACGCCAGGTTTAGGTGGTCCAGACAATGCTGCTGTTCTTGCATGGTTTGGAGTTGAC
>JAYYFM010000117.1:0-4009 GCA_036158745.1 Thermoplasmatota archaeon | reverse complement strand
GATTGAAGGCGATGTGCTCGACCCTCGTGTGTATGCTGGTATTGACGAACTGCGACAGCGAATGAATACACCACAGGAAGGCATACCTGAAAAGATCACAAAGACACCTGATGGTAATATCGACCTTCTCGCTCTCGATGAATTGGTGTTTGCAGCTCAAGGTTCCATGGTTCTGAACGATGAACCGTTCCGAGCCCGTGGCTGGAATCCAGATGTTGAAGGAAACGGTGTTGGATGCAACACGACGCAAATCGGATTCATCGACACCGAAGACCGTGATTGTCTCGCCTTCATGTACGGTTTCCTGACACTCGAAGGCGTTCCAGGAGTCGGTCCAATCCCTTCCATCCCTGCAAGCATTGTCAGTCTCTATATCATGCCGAGCGTTGATCTGGACCCTACGCAGCCTTGGCTCGACATCAACGGACAACCCGCTGAATATGAGCACATGCTGATCCGGTTTGGCATCACTGGTCCAGAAGACTTCCCAAGTCTTGCACCTGCCATGGACAAGTTGTGGGAAGATCTGGAAGTCTTCACCAATCTATCAACGGGCTCACGTGAGGTTGCAGGAACTTCAACAACCGAGGAAGAACCACTGACATGGGTCATGACAACTGGGCGCCCGGTGACACGTTATGTTGCCTCAACTGAAATGCAAGATGAGATGCAATCCTCGCTTGTCCTCGGTTCTCTCTTTGTCTTCGTATCCCTCGCAGTTGGTTTCCGATCAATCAAGCAAGCATTGGTGACGTTGGGTCCGATTCTCCTCGTCGTTGTATGGCTATATGGTCTGATGGAAGTCGCTGGTGCAAGCCTGAACATCGTCACCGTAACGATCGCTACCATCTCACTGGGTGTTGGAATCGACTACTGTATTCACGTCACAGAACGGTATCGTGAAAGTCGTGAAAAGGGCGAATCGCACAAGCAGGCCTTGCATGCTGTAGGAGGCGCTTGCAGTCTTGCACTCATCGGAAGCGCTGCTTCCGATATTGCTGGATTTTCAGTTATCGCGCTATCTCCAATGGGTCTATTCAGCAACTTTGGAATCTTCTCTGCTGCGATGATCTTCCTCTCATTGATCGCAAGTCTTGTCCTTACAACGGCAGCGTTGGGGCTGTTGCATCAATTCACGAAGTCAGATTCTGAAGAAGAATAGCATCGGTGTCTTCTTGAAGGATACCCGTGACGGAGGTTTGCGGTCGAATGGGTTGTCCCACCGGCGGTAGGTGAAACAATGGTCGATGATTCTACACCTGATGATGAAGAAGATTGGATGAAGTACGCCAATTCTGGCTTCGGTTCAACCGATTACTCACTTTGGGACGATGTTCAAGAAACGCAGGAAGAACCTGAACAATTGGAAGAACCTGAACAGTTGGAAGAACATACCGAAGAGATTCCACGTGCACCATCGCCAGCTGGACTGAAGCATCTGCTTCGCATGGGAACCTGCGACCCATGTCTTGGCCGTTTGGGCGGTAAGCGCTCCTTCCAGCAAAGCAACGAATCATCCGGTCAACAAATCAGAGAATCGATCAGCGAAGGAAATCAGCGTCTCTTGAACATTCGTCAAGAGATTCCACTATGTCCATTCTGTGAGAACTTGTTTGAAGAAGTCGACCTCCTTGCAGATGTTATTTCGGACGCACTCGAGGGTTATCATATCGAAAAATTACAGGTCGGAGCACGGTTTCCAAAGGATCAAATTGAGCATGAAGAGGGTATTCGAAAGCAATATGCTGCCGGTGGTTCTGATGGATTGAAACCGTCACTTGTTGGTTTGATTTCTGAGAAATTGAACGAACGACTCGAAGGTGTGTCAATCGTCAACGACAAACCCGACATCTTGGCACTGATCGATGTTCTGACCCTCACTGTGACACTCGATGTTCGCAGTGCCTACATCTATGGACGTTACAAGAAACACGAACGCGGCATTCCACAAACACGCTGGCCTTGTCGTGCATGCAAAGGACGAGGTTGTGCAAAATGCAATGATACTGGGCAACAATATCCTTCAAGTGTTCAAGATCTCATCGGGAACCCAATCATCGAATTGTTCGAAGGTCGTGAACATGCCTTCCACGGGATGGGGCGAGAAGACATCGACGTTCGATGCCTTGGTCGAGGACGGCCCTTTGTTCTCGAAATCAAGGAGCCCAAGCGATGGGACATCGATTACGAAGCGGCGATGAAGGCCGTCAATGAACGGGCTAAGGATTCGATTGAAATCACCGATGTTCGTCGATCCAATCGTAGCGAAGTTGTTCGAGTCAAGGACACGCCCGCAGAGAAATCCTACACAATTCGTTTCCTTGTCGAGCCACTTTCCCAACCTGAACTTGACGTTCTTACTGCACCGTTGGATTTGACCAAAGAAGACGTCCAACAACGTGGACGAGGTCGTCGTAAACACCGTCGTCGTGGTGACAAGAAAGACAATCCAAAGAAACCCCTTGAGCGAGTTGAAGTTTCAATTCTCGATGAAGCTGACCTCAAGAAAATGAAGAAAGCAGAACTTGTCGAATTGTGCATCGAACGGAAGTGTTCGGAGAAAGGCGTGAAGGCTGAACTCATTGCCAACTTACTCGCTACCAATCCAGAGCCAGTCGAAATGCTTCCTCTTCCAGATGAAACGACTATCCTTGACATCATTGAGAAACTCGAAGGCGTGAATCTTGCCCAACGAACGCCCGAACGTGTGGCACACCGCAGAGCCGATCTTGTGCGACGGCGGAAAGTCATCGAAACACGTGATGCAAGCGTCGAAATCAACGATGAGGGAAACATCCACGTCGAATTCACGCTACGATGTGAATCAGGAACCTACGTCAAGGAAACCGTTCACGGAGATGATGGTCGAACACAACCGTCCATCGCCTCGCTCATCAAAGCAAAATGCACGGTTGAATGGCTCGATGTTGGAGATATCCACGCTGATTGAGTGGACTTGATTCATCGCGGTGCTTATATGCAGTGGGTAGGTCGCAGAGATGCCTCGAATCAGCGTAATGCAAGTTTCGAACCATGGAGGTCAGTAAAATGAAGCGATCCAAGGGACAACGAGTAGGGACACGAAGCATCCTTCGTCGACGACGAAAAGACCGTTCTCGAACGTACATCAACCGCATTATGCACAACTACGAAGAGGGTGACCGCGTTGCAATCGTCTTGGACGGTAGCCAACAAATGGGCATGCCTCATCGCCGATTCCACGGCCGTACAGGATTCATCCAGAAGCGACAAGGCGTCGCTTGGGTTGTCTCCGTGAAGGACGGAAACATGCAGAAGACTGTCATCGCCCGCCCAGAACACCTTCGCCCTCTTGAGTGATCACCATGACTGAAGAAGAGAGAATCGTCGACTTTGCCACCGTTCGAGACCTTTTGATGGGTGCTCAAGAGCGTCGAAGAGATTTGACCTACGAGCAGCGTGCTGCTTTGTTCCACGCTGAGTGGGCAGCAAGCGACAACCGCAACGGATACCCAACCGATGCCGCTGTCTTTGAAGCGCTCAAGAACGCCATCGCTGAACTCCCAGCATTCGAGAAGTACCCAGAACTCGCTGCAAAGCTTGCTGAACTTATGCCGCTCAGCGAAATTGAAATCAAGGCTGTTATGGCCAGCCGTCGAGCATCCATCGATGATGGAGACATCAACGCTGTCATCGAACTTGTTCGACAACACGTTGGCATTGAATGAACAACATAACCGGAAGTGATTGGCATGAGCCGCCCTGGCCGTGATTACACACCTCGTAAATTCAACAAGGCAAAACCGTCTGTTGATACCTCCATGCCTCCTCCTGCTACCGGTCGCAAGGAGATTCCAAAGCCTCAGAAGAAACCTGAGCAACAACCACAACGTCCGCAGCGCCCACAACAACGTCGCAACAACAGAGGCAACCAACGACCGCAACAACGCCGTCGAGATGGACAGCCCCTCTACGATGCAAAGTGGGTCCGAGTTGTCGAACACGATATGTCCGAGGGCGTTGTGACTGG
>JAYYFM010000116.1:0-4101 GCA_036158745.1 Thermoplasmatota archaeon | reverse complement strand
GTCTCTCCTTGGAATACGCTCACCCTTTCGGACCTCTCCGGACATAAACCTACCACCGAGAGGGAGGTCATGAGCATTTTGCATGAACGAAGTCAAATCATAGGACTCATTGCACAAACCATGGCGCAGCGATGGTCGATGGATTTGACAGGAAAACGCATTCACCTTTCCGTCGAGGGTGGCTGCGGCGGAACAACATTTGGGCTTCACTGTGCGGTGGATGAAATTCAATCAGGTGGCCGGGTCTTATGGGCTTCTCCAGAGATGCCAAACGCAACACGATTTTCCCAACTTTTCGCATCCTTGAACATCGTTGAATCGAGTCGATTCCACGCCATGAATCTCATCGGTGCAATGGATCGTTGTGTTGACGCAATCGTCGAAGCAGAGCAGAGCTTACCAAGAGTCGGACTCGTTGTCCTTGATGATTGGTGCAACCCAACTGGACGAATCGAGAAAGATTCTCTTACTGCTGTTTTCGATCTAGCAAAGCGAATCAAACCTGAAACAGCGCTTCTCCTTATTTCGAAGTCAGGGACAGATGTGATTGGTTCTGAACATGCTTTTCGTTCACGTTCAAAATCTGATTTTGACAAAGAAGGCTTCGATATTTGTGGTTTGTATGCAGGTCAAAGGAACGTCCTTCACCTAGATTTCAGTGGTGATGTTCAAGATTGTAGAATCGAAGAATCAGGTTTCTTCGTCTAAATCTTCCCCGAGCAGTTTCGCCATCTCCTCAAGTGCTTCCTCATCAGGTTCATCGAAGCGTTGCGGATGACGTGCGCCACCTTCTAAGGTATCTTCACCTGCAACCTTAGGCGCATGATTCTTCAACATGTTTTCTCGATTTTTTCGAGCACGCATAGCGACGAAGATCATCATGCCAATGAATGCGATTATGAGAATCGCTGTTGTGACATTCTTCGTGGTTTCGTCTGACATGCTTCTATGTTGGACTCGCCGCTAAAGATTGTTTTGGATGCTTGGAGCGTTATCCAAAGGTTTGGCGAGATGCCTTCTGGAAGACGCTGGAGGTTGAATCCATTGATTCACGGGTAGTAGACGAGGTGTTTCAATCCAACGATCAACGATCTTTAATCCACATTTCTTGCATCGCAATCCTTGGTTCTTGCCCATCGATGACATGGATTTGTCGCATGTTGGGCATGCTGGTCGGTGTTTCTGTGGTGCAAGTCGTAGAATTTTCATGAACTCAACATGGATGGAATGATCTGGTGCGATAAGACCCTTGCACTCAATGATGTCACCCTCCCGGAGTTGCTGGCCAATTGTTGCAATCTGACCAGATTCCTTGAACGCAAGAAATCGCTGCCTAGAGGTATGAATCACGGTGTGACCGCCCCGAAGAACTTCGATTTTCTCAACTTGGACCTCTATGGAATGATCCAAATGATCGTTGGTAGCTTGATTTGTTTCAAAGACGAGCGACCCCATGACAGGTTCTGTGTTTGGCGCGTCCAGTAAGACCTGTAGTGCTTCCATTGCAACTTCTCTCGTCCATGCACGAATACCAAACAAAACTGGAGAAACGCCTCTTGGTGCAAGAAGAGAGTCACCCAAGCGGTCATCCCGACAGAGAAACGTGCCTTCCATCTGGTCAATCTGTTCAATGGCATGCTTATCCAACTGTCTCAACTCATTAGTCGAAGGTTCTCTCCAGGCAATAGCCTCGAATGTCGACTCCTTGCATGGCCAGAGAATTGCGAGTGTGGCTCCAATCCTGCCATGGCCTCCCCATGATTTGTTTGGGATTGGTAGTTGCTCAAGTTGCAATTCTTGTCTGAGACCTTTTCTATAGATATTGGAATCGCTGATTGAGTCTGAAAACCAAACCATTCCAGGGTCGGAAGGAAATTGTTCACGATCGCTATGTTGGCTCGTTTGAACGATTCCTTTCAGTGGAAGGATGGAGTTTCTCCAATAGTGTTCCAAGAACACGAGTAATCCTTGTTCGTCTTGTGTGTTTAATTCAACAGCAACTGCAGCATTTCCCCGAGTCCTTTGTTGAGCAAACGGCCATAATCGAACCAACCGGGTTTGACCAACGGTGACATGTTCGGGTAGTGCTTGAATGAGTTGGAATAGAACTTCTGTGGTGCAGCCACCCTGCAAAGAATCCGTATCATCCAATCCTAGCCAACCGATGTTACCACCTCATCGGGTCATAAAAATCGCCATCATCATTGTCATCGAGCACTCGCTCAATCACTTGCGGTAAGCCCAATCGATCCGACACTTCGAACGTTCGAGCACCCACAGCCCATCCTGCCCCCATATCGGACTTTCGATCACCAATCATGGCATCCAATCGATGCCAAGGTTCAGGTTTTGGACCTGCCCAATCAATCCTACCATTGATTCTTCGTTCATTGCGTAAGAGATTGCTTCCCTGAACCAACATACCTGGCCAAGGTTTTCGACATCCACAACGATCTCTTGTTCGATGTGGGCATGTCATGATCACATCAATGACGGCATTCTCATCTTCTTCGAGAAGTTGCTTACGAAGTTCTTCATGAATGGTGTGCAACCGTTCAACCGTCCACAGTTGACGCATGATCGGTGATTGATTGGTGACCACACAAATAGCGTAGCCTTTGTCACGTAATCGTGCAATGGCTCTACCACTTCCTGGGATAATTTTCAGTTCGTGCGGGTGATTTACGTAGCCATTGCGACCATAATTCAGAACACCATCACGATCGACGAATGCGATTGGCCCAAAGGCCGAACCAGAACCATCGATAATGGGTCCTTCCATGCACATTGGAGTTCAACCCAGTTGTTGGACTTAATGGGCAAACGTTTCTATGAGCACACGTTCTAGGGTTATCATGTTCCTTTCCAAGGAGGTTGCCACCATCGCTGGTGCACTTGGGATGGTTTTTCTTGCCATTTCATGGCACAGGCGTCATAATGAGGGTGTTTCACGACTCGCTCAGTGTGGTTGGGTTCTCGTCGGATTGTATTTCTTCAACGATTCTTTGTACTACTTTGAGCTTGAAGACCTTGTTCTTACCATCATGACTGCACTTGCTTTGCCGATCGCCGTTGCATTGGTGATTGCAGAATCCCGCTCTTTGACAGCACGAGACCAAGCAGCACTCAATTGGGCGCGTGGTTGTGTAGCATATGCAGGTGGTCCATATCTACTGGTCGCTCACATTCCTTGGCTTTCCGTTTTGGCCATTTGGTTTGTAGCATCCCAAGTTGCAATATTCCTCTCGTTCACTGGAACGGTTGATATCAAACTTGGTGAAACCTATGTGAACACGGACGAAGGTCGTTTTTTGTGGGAAGAATGGGATGGAAACAAGTGGTTCATGACAGATGGTTTCGCAGAACATCCGTTCCAGACAGAGTTGATCATGGCTGATGGTGGATTTATTGGCATCAATTTCGTGCTTGCCTGTACCGCTCTTCAATCGATGATCGTCTTCATTGGAGCAATCTCTGTGCTTGACGTTGATCGTAAGCGTCGAATTCGTGCTCTTTTGTTCACAATTCCAGTTATCCACATTCTCAACTTGTTCCGTAATGCAGGACTTGTATGGATGCACCTATCGTATCAGGGCTGGGAATATCTCGGTTTGAGTATGTTCGAGTTTGGACATTCGTATGCTGCCCGCATTGTCTCGCTCTTTGCCATGTTTGTGATGGCGATTGCAATGTTTGAGCTTCTTCCTGAATTGCACAGACACATCCTTCGGCTGATGGATGCAGCAGGATTACGAAAGAAAAAATCGAAAGCTAATCCTTGATCCAAGCGGAGTCTGGGTTGTCGCGATGCCACAAACGGCCACTGTTTGGTGGATATTCGATGTGTTCTCGACCGTTTGAATCCATCATTCCCATCAGACTCGCTGCAGGCTGGTCTTCAACAGGTTCTGGTTCAAAACTGGCTTCACCAAAGTCGTAGATTGGTACGCTTGATGGATCATCGGCAGATGGTGCATTCTCGTTCGCCATACTCGATTGAAATACCTCTCTGCTTAATGATGCTGCAGGTGCGAGATTGTTCAACATCTGCTCAGCGAACGTATCTGTCTTGTTCCACTCTTGGTCGATGTTTTGTCCTGA
>JAYYFM010000115.1:0-4114 GCA_036158745.1 Thermoplasmatota archaeon | reverse complement strand
CCTGACCGGGCCATTGAGCGCATCAAACATGCTACATTGCGAATGAGCAGTGACAAGCAGGAATACTTCGAGACACCTGAAATTCAGAAAACCATACGCCAGGGATTCAATGACCTCTTCACCGGCGAGGTTCAAGTCGCTCCTCCATTTGACAAATGCTGCATCGTCGGTCCAATCCTCAACGAAGGAGGATTGGATGAACTACGTCAGAAGCTTCGGCGTGAACTACGGCAGTTTTTCAATCGAAGACCGGCTCCACTCAACGTTGATGCCGATAAAGTCGACAGATACTTACTCAATAAACTGGCCCACGATGTCCAACAACAAACGCGATTGCCAGGTGCACCGATGGAGCGAACGTCGGTTCACATTGGTTGGCTCAGTGGACAGTCGCCAGCACAATGGATGCAATCGGCTGAAGACGAATGGGATTCAGGACAGGCTCGGCAGTCGGATGTTCCGAGTAATCCACTCGCTCGCTCGAGTTGGTCCATCCTCGGCACACTCTCGCTCATGGCAGGATCGTGTGAGATTCCTCGCTTGCACAAATCGCTTGGACCTCATCGAATGGTGACCCAACGCCACACGCAACGTCTGGTCAAATGGTTGGAAGAGGCAAACTGGATTCACCGCCAACAAAATCATATTCCATTTGCCGAGGGGCAGGTGTTCAAACTTCGAGATGCTTGGATCGGCTTTGCCCGATTGACCCTTGCCATGTGGCCGTTCAGAGTTGCACTCTCGACATGGAGGAAGAACAACCCTGAATCGCCTTGGGAAAAGGCTCTGGAAGATATTCTCAAGCAGAACAGCACGCAACTCAACAAGGCGGTCGAAAACACCATCGAGCGCTTGCATATCCTCACGAGTGGACACGAGAATTGTCCTGTTCCCGAGAATGCAGAACAATTGCTGGTGTGGTGGTCCATGCCTCCGCCCGATCACTCCTCTTCCTGAGGAGGTCGCTGGAATCGGACGTTGCCAGGTAATACGACCTGCGATGGCTTGTCAAATTTGTTCGGTCGTGCGCTGTATGCTGCAGCAAAGAACAACCCCAATCCGAGGCCGAATGGGATTCCAGTCACCAAGCGGAGGAATGCTGTTGATTCCCTATCGGTCAAAAGCTGAGTGAATCCATCCACAGCCATTGGGATGACACAGATAGCACCAATGGTGATGAAGAGCATGGTCCGACGATTTTTTCGGTAAATCGGGTTCAGCTGCTCGTCAGGCAAGACTGAGAGGAATGTATCCCGAATTGTCCAACGGTTGACACCACGACGGGAATAGACAAAGCCTCCGAGTGCTAAGCCTGCGAAAATCCCAACGTCGCGCACACAAACCGGCATTTGATTCCCGTTAATGGACCAAGAACGTTCGTGCTTGTTGTGGCAATTCAAATCGCCAAACGCATAAATTGCTGCACTGTAGACATTCAAATCGGTCCATGTGAAATTTTGATCGTTCTCCTTGTGGAAATCAAGCATGTTGGCTCGCCCAGAAAGTTCACCTATTGTGTCTGCTTCTACCATGGCTGGCGCAAGAAAGAAAGATGCAAGGAAGAAGAAACTGATGCCTCCTATCCATAAGCCAACCTTTTGGTCCCGGGTTCTTGTCTCGAGTCCATTGCGTTCCATGATTCTCGCTTCGCTTCACGTCATTTAATCCTTAACCCATCGACGGTTTCATTTCAGTCGTAATCTACCATTGTTCATGGCGGAGCCCTCAACAGAGCCGGTTGGTCTGTGGCTTGGCATACAAGCAGGCGCCTTCCTTGGCCTGTATTTCGGGTTCAGTCTAGCTCTGGTATCCGCTTTGACAAGCCCTGATGAGTTAATGCGCATCGTGTATCTCATCACCATCTTTCCACTCGTCGGAGGGATTCTCCTCGGACCGTTTCTTGCGAAGCGAGAACGTCCTGTCGCTTCAGACATCCCTCCTATCCAACGAACCATGGAAGCACTCGAAGGGATGGATGAAGGCCAAGGTAAGTGGAGAATTCTGAGCCATGTTCGAAGTGATGGTCGAACCGTGCGTATTGATCTCCACGACTCAAGTCGAGTGGAAGAACTCCTAAGTCGTACAACGCCCCTGACCAATGAATTTCCGGTTCGTTACATGGTAGGCCGTGGCATCAACAGCAGCCGACAACCCGAATTGCGAGCAACCGTTCTCAATGTTCTCGACAAGCAGTTCCCAAAAACGCGGCAGTCGAGATACACCTCTGCCATCGAAATAGCCCCTGAGTTACCCGAACGGCTACGAAATCAACGAAAACGAATCAACATGCTGCTTGCCATATTCCTGCCGATTGCAACCTTCCTTGGATGGTTGGAAATGAGGTAATCATTCCGTAGTATCACTTATTTTGATGAAGGTTGAGAACAACCCATGCGGGAGGTCTCTTTCTTTTGGAAAATCGACCGCCTCGGTGCTATCGGCCTGGAGAATATTCCAAAGATTGCACGTCGAATTGAGTTCTTGTCGTACATCAAACGCGCTCCAAAAGACATACGCTGCTTGTTCAAGTTTCATCTTCATGATGGACAAAAAGTTGAGGATTTGATCGGCATCGACGCACTCGAAGTACTGGAGGTTATTCAAGAGGCTGAACAGCCTGATGAAGGACATTTGGTCATCTGCAGAGTCATCCATCCTGTGCCAATACTTAATGCTCGAACCAATGGAACTTTTGCCGTAGCGGGTTCAAAATTTGACGAGGAGGGGTTGACATACATTCTCCAAGGCTCTTCAATGAAGTTGCGACTCCTCTCAGGTGTGTTGCGACTCATTGCAAAACCCGACCGTACAAGTGCACGCACACTCAAGCTAACCCCGCAGAATCACGAATCTGTCTTGACGGAACGTCAACTAAAACTGGCGAAGTATGCTTACGATCGTGGCTACTATGATTTGCCCAAGCGGATTAAAATTACTGAATTGGCTGAGCAACTTGGTCTTGCGAGAGCGACAATATCGGAACACCTCACGAAAATTGAAGGCATTCTCATGGACGATATGTTCTCATCGATGACCGATGTTCGACTAACGGTGGAACAAGCCAAAACCATTGTCGAAACCATGGAATCGGATATGGATGAGGAGGAAACATACCAAACAGAATCCTTTGCTGGCCTGATTAAACGAATCAAAGAAAACATCGCTGAAGAATTACCTTCGGATACAGAAAACGTCCCAGAATTGGACATTCGTCAAGATCCTGAAGAAATCCTCAAGCGCATCCAAGAAGACATCTCTTAGTTCGCTCATGTTTTTATGAGTCAGCGTAATGAAAGTCTCATGGAGGAAATGCGGGAACTACTCGACCGGATTTCCGATTCAGGAATCGAAGTGCCTCAACCTGTACGAGAAGCTATGTGCGGTCTTCACCTTGATCAGTTCACAACCTATGATTTCGATGGTTTCTTTCACGACCGCCCGGTTGTCTTTATGGAAACTGAAAACGGTGGTGTCAAGACCATTTCTGCACCGCACATGATCGTCACGCTCCTGCATCATCTCGAATTGAAAGAGGGTCATGAGGTCCTTGTGGTTGGCTCCAAAGGCGGATACATTGCAGCACTCATTGCAACCATCGTGGGTGAACAAGGACGTGTCATCGTCATCGACCCCTCCGAAGAAATCATTCGCCATACCGCAAAAGCGTTGAACGGTTGGCCGACGATTGATTTGCGACATGTCGAATCGATTGATGTTGCTCCCATTGAACTGCCAGGCGAACTCAGTCGCATCCTCATCACAGGTAGCGTTCTTTCTGTACCCACGTGGATGGAAGAGCGAATCGTTGAGGGAGGCTTTGTCATCGCTCCTATTGGCGATCATCATCATCAAGAATTGATGAAAAATGAACGCCAGTTCGAAACTCTGCATCCCACCTCGCTTGGTCCGGTTTCCTTTGGACCAGTTGACATTGCTGAAAGCGAACCGCAACCACTTACCGCTTTGGAAATTGCTGATTTGATTGAAACTTTAATCGAAACATGTCACGAAATGGACCTCTGCGGTGCCGATGAACTGCAGCAACTCGGAACGATTGCAGATGAGTTACGAGACATGATGGATGCTGATGAAGGTGATTTAGAGGAATTCATTA
>JAYYFM010000114.1:0-4146 GCA_036158745.1 Thermoplasmatota archaeon | reverse complement strand
GCAGCCCAACGATTCGCTGGCAGAAGCCATCGGACTCATCGGCTATGCTGCAGATGGCAACGGTATCGGCGGTGTACTCAAATCAAGAGTCGCTGACTTCCGTGTCGATGAAATTGCCACAACCATTACCCTCAATCCAAAAGGTCGCTTTACGGTTGCCAAAATCACCTTGACCAATTGGGAAACCAACCGTTTCTGCAACAACCTTGCCAAGAAACTTGGAATTTCTCGCAACCGTATTTTCTTCGCTGGTACGAAGGATAAGCGGGCGGTTACGTCACAAATCTTCGTCATCGATGCGCCTCAATTCAAAGTCGCTGAAATTGAAATTCCCGATGTCGTCATCGAGGTATTGGGAAGAACCCACCAAAAGATCGGGTTCGGAAACCACCGCGGCAATCGCTTCACCATCGTTGTAAGGGGCTGTGCTCATCCAGATGGAACACCAATGACAGAAGAGGAAGCCCTCGATGAAGTTGAGCAACTCAAGTACAAAATGGAGGAAAAACTCGGAGCAGGCCGATTTCCAAACTGGATCGGGCCACAACGATTCGGAAGTGGCAGAGCGGTGACTGCAGAGGTTGGTCGCTCCGTTGTTCAGCATCAATGGGAAGAAGCCGTTCATACCTACATCAGCAAGGAGGGTGACCATGAGTCACCCGATGTTGCAGCCTTCCGTGAACACATTCGAACAAATGGAATAACACAAGAGGGACTCGATTTAGCTCCAGATTGGTTGGGATATGAACGTCGAATGACAGAGCATCTCCTCAACAATCCAGAGGATCACATTGGGGCCTTCCGTAAGTTGCCAAACAATCTCCAATTGATGACCATCCATGCACTTCAATCGGTTGTTTTCAATCGAACACTGCGGAGGCGACTTGAACAAGGCATCAGCATCACGATCCCTGAGGCAGGCGATTTGGTTGGACGTCTTGATGAGAAAGGCCAACTTTCAGCCAACAACTGTGTCCTCGTCGAAGAACGAACCGTTCCACGCATTGGACGCAATTGTCAACTCGGCCGCCTGTCTGTGACAGGCCCACTGCCTGGTCGTGACATTCGTACATGCGAAGGAAAACCTGGTGAACTTGAACAATCGATTCTCTCTGAGATGGGCCTTGCTGAGTTGAACTGGGAAATCGAAAACATTCCAAGACTGACAACCACGGGAACACGTCGCTCACTGACAACATCCTTCGAAGAGTTCACTGTCGAAGCAGCACCGAAGGCATCAAGCGACACACTTGGAGAACAATGGAATCAAGGCCCGGTCAGTGGAAGCCGCTGGCATCCTGATGGAGCTTGTTTGAAATTCAGATTCACTCTTACAAGCGGATCGTATGCAACGATTTTGCTTCGCGAGTTTATGCGAACACCACTCAATCAATTGTAATTGAGTTGAATCAAAGAAGGCCCATCGAAATAACTTCGATTTCGCCAACACCAGAAATTGCTGCCATCTTTTCTTCGAAAGCATCAGCAAGTCCTTCACCGTCGTTCATGACGACGTGAACTTGAACGAATTTAAGACCAAAAGCGAGAGGCTTGACTTCAACGCTTTGAACGTCGTAGTTGTCATCACCAAAGGTGGAGATTGTCGAAGAAATCATGTCGGTGTCCACTTCTTCTGCATCTGCGTCAGGATTTACTTTGTATGTCATTGCTACCATGCCCATATTCTCACCTCAGGGGCCAACGAATCCGCACTCAGAGCAGGTGTAAGAGACACCTTGATCACGACATCGTGGGCTGCGACCGATTGGATTGCCACAGTTTGGGCAAGGGAACGCAGTCGAACCTGTTTCGGTTAATGGTACGCCGGACGATGTGCAGTTTTTTGCTCGCTCTGTCATAGTGCTGCCTCAGTTGGTAATTGCCCCACGACCTCCCCTTCTTTATGCTTGCGTGCATATCTTGAGGCGTGAATGAATGCTCAAGGTGAGACAGAGTCGCTCATTTTTGGTAAAACAATAGGCGTTCCTCAGCTGAATGGTCTGTCCTCGAATCACATCGATAGCAGAAGGACCCCAAACTTTCACAGCCACCCATCCACTGTCGTCCTCGAGAACAATTTCCCTGAACGCAATCCATCTGTTTTTTGCAAATTTCATCGACAGGGGATAGGAACGTGCAACGGTACCTTCGATTATCGATACAACTCGGTTTGGTTTGAGATCGTGAATGCATGTCATGCTCATAGCGTGAACATGACCGTCAACGGTTATCACAGTTTATTCGGATTTCTTTCGTCGTACCGTGAACTTGGTCGCTGTTGCAACAACATCATCAACAACATCTTCGCCACCAAGAATTTGATCGACAGCCTTCTCGTAGCGTTCAAGAACAGACGTGGAGGTGGCATTCCAAGGCGTGTGATTTCGGCAAACAAGATACACTTCCGAGGATGAGTTTCTCGATGCTTCGGGGGAAAATCGACGCACATAGGAGAAGTGAGGTTTGACGGCTTCAATCAACTCCTCAACGCCAACGCCTTGAAACAACTTCGTCACAAACCAACCACCACTGCACAGCAGAGGAAGAGCGAAATCAAACACCTTGGCAACAAGTGTCATCGCAACAGCTTGGTCAACGTCCCATTTTCCAGTTATATGTGGTGAGATATCGGAGATAACCGAGTTGACTTGGCGATCTTCGAGTTCTTTGACGATGCGCTCCTGCGTGAGAGGATCGGTAATATCGCCAACCATGAGAAGTGCTCCATCGACTGGCTGACACGGTTGAAGGTCAACGCCGATGACAATCCCTGTTTCGCCCACCTCTTCGACAGCAACTTGCGCCCATCCACCAGGGTGACAACCAACATCAAGCACGACGTCACCATCCCGCATTAACTCGAATTTGGCTTGAATTTGTTTCAACTTGAAGGCAGAACGGGCCCGGTATCCACTGGCTTTGGCTTGGCGACGCCATGAATCACGCTTGTGATTCTCAATCCAGTGGTCAGCCATGTGGATTCCCCAATTTCTCCTGCGAGTCCTCGCAGACATAACACCTTCCGTACAATCGTGGACGAAACGATGAGATGAAGGAGGTCGAGCGATTGGGCAAACCATGGGCGCAACACGCACGGCCATCATTTTATGTTGCATTTTGCTCATGATGCCTTTTGCCAACGCTCGTTCAATCGAGCCAAGTGAATGGGATGGCTGGGCCGTTGTCGAAGGAGGATACAGCATTCTTGTCGAAGAATACACTGCAACGTGGTGTCCACGTTGCGCTGAAATCGACCCTGACCTCAGCATGGTTGCAGAAGAGCATGGAAAGCGGATAGCGATGGTCTCCTACCATCCGGACGACGGAATCGATGCGTTTGGTCCAGAAGCTGCGCAACACCGTTTACAGAGGCTCGAAAATCAACATAATAATACGCCAGGCTACCCAGCATTCGTGGTCAACAACGGGCTAATCCGTGAAGATGTGTCCTCTTGGCCTGACGTTACAGGCGACATTCTACGAGCTGAATCAAATCAAAGAGCGTACACGAAGTTGACAGTGACGGCTCAAACCAACGAAACGCACCTCACGGTGACGGTTATGCCTCCAAAGGTAAATGAGATCGTCAACGGTACACAATACACTATTCTCTTTGTCGAACACAAGAAAATGGTCCCTGAAGGATTTGACAACCCTGGGGAAAAGCATCGCGACCGAGTGCTAGTTGGTCTTGCAGAGTTCCCAATGGATGGTGAAATGCTCGCTATCGATGCAGTGATCGAAGCGCCATTTGTTGCCTCATACCCAATCCAAAACATGGAGGAATGGTCGGTCATCGTTGTTCACGAATACACTGAGGAAGCACTCGAAAATCGTGAGATCATGAATTCCCAACCCCTTGGTGTTGTTGAGCTTGCAGTCCAATCGAGTGCTTTTGAGGAAGGGACCGAACTACCGGTGATCTTGCCAGTCATGGTCTTCCTCGCCGTTGGTATTCTTGGTCTTTTTACCCTTCAATCGAAGGAAAAGGTAAGAGAAGAAGAGTAAATCTAACAAAATCTTGATGAAAATATGTAGAAATGTCTATTTGTGAGACATATTAGTAACTTGATTCTTTTTTTTTTGTCAAAATTTCAAAAACATGGGATCATATTTGGTGTGACAACATTTTTAAAATTTTGCTAC
>JAYYFM010000113.1:0-4168 GCA_036158745.1 Thermoplasmatota archaeon | reverse complement strand
GAAATTCAATGCTACTGGCTCACAAACAGTGAAGGAAAAGGTGTGCTGGAACCAAATTTGGAAAAACTCAATCATTTCACAGAGACATTAATCTCATCGGATGATGGTCTTCTTTTCATTGAGGGTTTTGAGTGGTTGGTTTCAATTCATGGTTTTGAGGCCGTTCATTCCATGTTACGATCCTTGGCTGAAAAAGTAGCGATGAGTCGTTGGTCAATCTACCTCTCAATGTACGAGTTGAGTTACAATCGACAAGAATTATCGAGAATTATGAGAGAAGCACCGATTTTCGAATTCAAATCAAACGAGATGACCATTCCAAATGATGGTGCGGAAACTTCCCCACTCCCTGGCAGCATCACTGAAAAGAACCTCGAGATGGATTTGAACGAGGATGGAACACCAAAACTTGTGCTCCTGACAAAACTCCCGCGCAGTGGATTTACCAAACAAATTCTACAGCGCCGTATCCTCCAATGGAGAAGAATGGGTCTTGACACCTCAGAAATTGAAGGGAGTTTGTATTCCACAGACGAGGAATTAATGTATTCCGAGTACACCTTGATTGAAGAAAAGGTACGCAGAGCTACGGAATTGGAACGTTATGTTGTAGCAAACATCAAGGATGCACAAGAACGGGCAATTGCTCTGTTCCGTATACGACAACTCACTGGACTTGACCAACTTGAGAAGCAGTACTTTTCAGAGTGATTTGCGCAGAGGTGTTTCAAGCATTGATTGAATGACGGACAACCAACTCGACGATGTGAACTCTGCAGCAATAGCTCGTATCTCTTCACTGGTGTTTCGATCCTCAATACCTGGCAGTACAACATTGTTCATGCAACGAATCAAAGATTCAACGCACGTTGAGGATGGTTTCTCGATTAGTTGAATGGCCCTGTATGCCACAAATGCCTCACAAGCCAGTACTTCTCTGCAACGCTGAATAGCTTCCAGTAAATTCCAACTTGCAGTTGCACCCATGCTCACATGGTCTTCTTGGCCAGCGGATGTTGTCGTAGAAAAAGCGGTACGTGGGTTCGCATGACCTCGCAATTCCCCGAGAGATGCTGCAGCGACATATTGCACAATCATCAGCCCAGATTCAAGGCCAGGATTCTCTGCCAAGAAAGGACGTATTGCACGACGAGCTGGATCAAGCATCTGGTCGATCCGACGTTCACTTATCGAGGACAATTCAAACAATCCGAGACTCATCGCATCCGCTACGAGAGCGAGGACTTCTGCATGGAAGTTGCCTTGAGATACAACTTCATGCGAACCAGGATTTTCGGGTGTTGGGAAAATGAGAGGATTGTCTGTGGAGGAATTCAATTCAATCGATACGGTCTCAATCAATTTCTGAAAAGATTCCTGGACTGGACCATGAACTTGTGGTATGCATCGGAAAGAGTATGGGTCCTGAACACGGTTACAATCGGTATGATGTTGAAGAATTTTTGAATCCGACATAATTTCGACCATTCTTGACGCTACGAAGAGTTGCCCCATATGCGGTCGCGTTTGATGTATCCTTTGATCGAATGGTGAGAGTGTTGATTCTGTTGCATCGATTGACATACCGGCAACAATGTCTGCGTATGTGAGTAACTGTCTCAACTGCTCAACCGCAATGGCGAGCATGCCCGTGATAAGACTCGTACCGTTGATGAGTGACAAACCATCTTTCGCTCTGAGGCTCAGAGGTGCCAACTCACATTCCCGTAGTGCATCCATTGCATCAATGACTTGGCCGTTCAATTCAACAGTTCCTTCACCGACAAGAGCACAAGCAAGATGGGATAACGGTGCAAGGTCTCCGCTTGCGCCAAGACTACCGATACGAGGAACGACCGGATGAATTCGATTGTTGAGGAACGATTGCAATTGCAGGACAACATCAGGATGGCATCCCGAGTGGCCTTTGATGAGTGAGTTGAGACGAACACACATCATAGATCGGACAAGTTCAGTTGAAAGATTTGGGCCGATTCCTGTAGCGTGAGAACGAATTAAGTTCAGTTGGAGTTGTTCAACTTCATCATGACTCACCTGTGTATGGACGAGCGATCCAAATCCAGTATTGATGCCGTAGACTGTTTCATCACCTTGTACGATTCGATCAACGACGTTTCGAGCAATCTGCACACGTTGCATTGCATCATCTGAAATTTCAACGAGTGCATGTCCGTAGGACACATCAAAGACGTCCAACGTATTCAACGTCGTACCATCGAGTGTCACAGTTCTGCTACGCATTTTAATCGCCTCCAAGTAAATCATCCAACAGGTTGTCATCGACAACTTTTGGCACCGTTACCCGCAACTGTGGGTTGATGTCCATCGCGCGTTCAATTGATTTTATTGCACCAGAATTGCGAGCCCAAGCACGTCGAGCAACGCCATTGGTGACGTCCCAATGGAGCATCGATAGTAGCCGTCGTTCTGAATCAGCGGAACCATCGATAACCATTCCAAAACCTCCGTTTGAAACTTCTCCCCAGCCTACGCCGCCCCCGTTGTGCAAACTTACCCAGGTAGCACCACGCATAGCATCACCAACGAAGTTGTGAACCGACATATCAGCTGTCCATTTCGACCCATCGCGAATATTCGCGGTTTCACGATATGGCGAGTCTGTGCCGCTGACATCATGATGGTCACGGCCAAGAATGATTGGTGCAGATATGCGACCTTCTGCAATCGCTTTGTTCATGGCACGAGCAATGCGTGTACGACCTTGCTCGTCAGCATACAAAATACGGGCTTTGGAGCCGACGACGAGCTGATGCTCATCTGCTTCACGAATCCAACGAAGATTGTCTTGAATTTGCTGTTTCACATCAGCATCAGATTCTTCTTCATACATTTGCGATAGTACTTCCTCAGCGATTCGATCTGTTTCTCTGAGGTCTGCGTCTAGTCCTGATGAGCAAACCCAACGGAAGGGCCCAAAACCTCGATCAAAACACAGTGGCCCCATGATATCTTCCACATAGGACGGATATCGATAGACCCCTTCCCGAACAAAAACATCTGCACCTGCACGTCCTGATTCGAGAAGGAAAGCGTTTCCATAATCCCAGAAGAACATGCCTCTCTCCACGCATTTGTTGATTGCAGCGACGTGTCTACGCAATGATGCTTGGACCAATTCCTTGAATTCCTCAGGCTCTTCATGCATCAGTTCTTGTGATTCTTCAAATGATAAACCTGCAGGGAAGTATCCACCTTGATACGGGTTGTGGAGTGATGTTTGATCACTTCCTAAATGAATGAAGACATCTCGTTCAACGATTCTCTCCCATAAATCAACGATGTTTCCGACATAGCCAATGGATGTTCCAATCTTCTGGTGTGATGCTGCAAGCATTTTGTCAATCGCTTCATCAACATCGTATGCCAAGTACTCCACCCAACCTTGCTGGTGTCTTTTTTCAGCGGCAATGGGGTTCGATTCGGCTACAATACATGCTGCGCCAGCAATGACTGCTGCTTTCGCTTGTGCACCTGACATGCCTCCTAGGCCAGATGTAACAAAACATAGACCACCCAAATTACTGTCGGATGATACTCCAAATTTCATGCGAGCGGCGTTCATGAGTGTAATTGTTGTACCATGTACGATGCCCTGGGGCCCGATGTACATGTAAGAACCTGCAGTCATTTGACCGTATTGAGTGACACCCATTGCGTTGAGGCGTTCGTAATCCATCGTTGTCGAATAATTGGGAATCATCATACCATTGGTCACAACAACTCGAGGAGCGTCTTTGTTCGATGGAAATAAGCCAAGAGGGTGCCCAGAATACATGACAAGTGTTTGGTCATCCGTCATTTCTGAAAGGTAATTCATCACCAACCGATATTGAGCCCAGTTCTGGAAGACTGCCCCATTGCCGCCGTACGTAATCAATTCATTCGGAAATTGAGCAACACGAGGATCAAGATTGTTGTCGATCATGAGCATGATGCCTGCCGCTTGTATGGATTTGGCTGGATAATCGTGAATTGGGCGTGCTTGGATGTTGAGATTCGGCCGAAACCGATGCATGTAGATTCGACCATACGTTCGTAATTCCTCGAGAAATTCTTTGGAGAGTACATTATGATGCTCTGGGTCGAAATAACGAAGCGCATTTTGTAGAGCCAATCGCTCCTCAGT
>JAYYFM010000112.1:0-4185 GCA_036158745.1 Thermoplasmatota archaeon | reverse complement strand
TAACCAGGTGTTGGCGGTCGAACCTTCCAAATGGTTCCATTGTCGAGTGGGATGTAGGAATTGCCGTACCATGAGTCACGCGCAGGATAGGACAACGAGTCAACCAATGTTCCCTCCAAATCGTAAAGATTCACTGTATCTCCATCGTAATAATCCAACTCGATACGTGAAGCATTGATGAAGACGGAAACATACTCGCCCGGCTGCAGAATTGTGTTACGCGCCAATTGACAAGGAGCGCTTCCTCCGTCAGCAATGTCATCCAACACCCAATTTGAGATGTTGATGGCCTGCTCGGTTGGATTGTGCAATTCAATAAATTGATCTGAGAACTTACCGTATTCACCGTCGCCGTTCCAATCGGTTGCATTGTAGCAATTTGAGCACGTCTCGTTGTTTTTCATTCCGTTTGGGGATGCAAGAACTTCTGAGATGACAATGGTAGGTGTCGACGTATCGTCATTTGTTGTCTCTTCTGAAACACCTTGTGGGACCACAAGAACACTGAGGAACAGAAATGCGGTCAGGATTGTCATCAGTCTGCTCATGACCAATGCTTGACTGTACAGCACATCAATCCGTCGATTCACGACTTAGGTGGAATGCATGAGCACTTATACTGTGAGTGTGAGCATAGGACATGGCGACCGTGGAAATGCAAGAGGCATCTTTCAACAACATCATCGAGGAGAACAATCTCGTGATTATTGACTTCTGGGCCGAGTGGTGCGGGCCATGTCGAGCCTATGCTCCCGTCTTCGAGCGTGTTTCTGAGGAATTCCCCGATGTTGTTTTTGCGAAGGTCGATACAGAAGTTGAACAAGCGCTCGCAGGTTCGTTTGGCATCCGTTCCATTCCAACAACAATCGCTTTCAAGGAAGGAATTGGTGTGTTCATGCAACCTGGTGCTCTTCCAGAAGAAGCGCTCAAGGATTTGATTACCAAACTCCAAGATTTGGATATGGACGAAGTTCGTGCAGAGCTTGAAGCACGAGAATCTGAAGAAGTAGCATAAGGCAAAAAGCGTCTTATGTCGGATTTGTGACGCAAGGACAATGCGAAGCATCTCGATGTTGTTGATTTTCCTTCTTCCATCCATCCTTTCAGGATGTTTTGGAGAGGATTTACAGAACATTGCCGATGAGTCGTCCGCTGAAATTTACCCCGAACCTTGGGATCGTTCCGATCTCGAATACGATAACAGTGACGTATTTTCCAGAGTCACTGTGAATGGATCCTACGACATCGGCCCAGTCCAATCTGTTTTTGTCCCAGTACCGAGCATTACGTTTGCTGATGGGGGCGCAGGTGCTGCAGGCGGTGCAGAGGTCCATCTCGGTCTGTGGTTGCCGGTTATCGAAGGATGCGATTATTCATCAACTGAAAATTTGAGCTCGGAATGTCAAGTTCCTGTTATTGCCGAAATTGGGCCGTATTACAGTGACGGAGATGTTGATGCCACGACACCTGCGAATCGTTTGGGACGCATGCTTATTGAGAACTATGTTCCACACGGTTACGGAGTTGCTCAGGTCTCTGTGTTTGGAACCGGTGAATCAAACCACTGCATGGATTTGATGGGCACCGATGAGCAACGTGGTATCGATGCCGCCGTTACATGGCTTGGTACCCAATCATGGTCAAACGGCAAGGTTGGAATTATCGGAAAATCTTACGACGGCTCTACACCATGGCAAGCAGCAACATTTGGAAACCCATATCTTGCAACCATCGTACCTATGTCGGGACTCATCGGTGTTCACGAGCTGATGTGGAGAAACGGTAGCATGGAGGCTCGTGGCATGATCATGCACAACGGCGTCTACGGTTCGTTTGGAATCGATGGTGATGAAGAAGATTACCAAAACATATGTCCGGACTATTTGATTGGACCAGGAACTGGAACATCGGCTTACTTGTTGGGTTCGGAAGTTTTTGGAGACTACTGGGCTGAGCGGTATTTCCTTGACCGTGTCCTCGAAAACTATCAAGGGTCCGTCTACCTCATTCAAGGAATGCACGATTGGAATGTCGATCCACACATGGCAGTTCCTACGATGAATGCGCTGATTGATGCCGGTATTGAAGCCAAGGGATTGTTTGGGCAATGGGATCATGACTATCCTGACCGCCCAGAACAATTGTTTGAACGCAGTGATTTAGGTGGCAGAGGTGGTGAAGCATTCCCGCAGATGATTCGCTACGATTGGATGCAAGATCTGCTTGAATGGTTCGAGTATTATCTTCAGGAGCGCGGACCTCAGCCCGGACAATGGATTGAAGTCCAAGATAACTATGGTGAGTGGCGAATCGAATCACGCTACCCTCCATCTGATGCAACGGAATGGGTCGCTTCACTCGGCGGAGAGTTGTCCAACGTTGGCGGTTCATTGACCATTCTACCAGATGCTTCATCAGGTCCCGCATGGGAGACAGAACCACTCACTGAAACATTGCGCGTTGTTGGTACACCAAGACTTCACGTCGATGTTACAACAGCAAGCGTCGGCGGTCAAATTTATGCACTTCTCGAGGATTGTTTCGAAGGGTCATGCATTCACGTTGGCCATGCTATTATGGATTTGCGATACCATGCTGGCGGCGACGACATCCAAACATGGATTCCAGTTCTCGAGACCATCAATGCCAAAATGGAATTTATGCCACTTGATGCTATGATCGAAGAAGGGCATACGATTCGAGTCTCCCTAGCTTCAACCGGCGAGGATTATTTGCCTGCAAGTACATCTTCCATCGTTACAATCCAAGAAGGAGAAGGTTCAACATTGCAGTTGGACATTATTGACAAAAACTCGGATGAACGAATGTACTTCATTCCACCGATTTGTGAGCATGAGTTGTGCTCTTAGGATTCCACAGTGTGAAGATGCAGCCTGAGAGAATCATTAAGCATGCATAGGCCAAGATTCCTTGTTGTAAATTCACGTAGTCGTGTTCGACGAGATATCCAGCAGATATCGTAGATACAACCTGTCCAAGAGATAACAGAAGCATATCAGTTGAAAAAACACGTCCTCGCATTTCATCTTCAACCCATTGCTGGGTGAGGACTGTGGACAACACCCAGTTTCCACCACTCGCCGTATGGGCAAGTGTTACCAAAGCCAACGTTAGGAGGAGTGGCCCATTCAAGCTGAAACCAACCAAGAGGTAAAACAGGCCACTTACAACAATGAGCAATCCAATGAGTCGAGGCCATTTTTCTGAATTTTTGAACAACTTACGTGCAAGTATGGGTCCAATACCCGTCCCGACTCCACGTGCGAAGAAGAAGATACCAAAACCAAGAGCAGCCCCTACAAACTCAATATCGTTGCCAGCAAGAACGAGGAACACACCTGCTAAACCACCACCTGCGATGTTCCAAGATGTTTTTGCGAATATGATGCGAAACAAACGCGGGTCGGATTTAATCCGCTTTTGACCGATCCAGATATCCTTGAATGCTGAAGTGATAATTGATCCAGAAGACATTTTGTCAAAGGTCTGTGGGACTGTGAGAGGAATCAGGAGGATGGTGCCAATGAGGAACGTAACGGAGTCGATAACAAAGGCTACGTTAACACCGAATTCGGATACAACCAATCCTCCAGCAAATGCACCCAAACATAGTGCAGTCGACCACGTAGCGCTGTCCAATGCATTGGCGGTTGTCAAATCTTCACTACGTACAATGTTTGGAAGTGCCGCACGTTCGGCAGTGACGTACAAACCATGCATAGCCATCATTCCTCCTGAACAAAGGAACATCCACCACATGTCTTCAGGGCCGTCGACAGCGATAAAAACGAGTGCAAGAAACATCTGCAGTACGTTGGTAATAATCATCAATTTTTTTCGATTAACCCGGTCTGCAAGTAGCCCAAAAAATGGTTGCATAAGCGCAAAACATCCCATTCGCACCGCCATCAGAATTCCGAGTAAGAGCTCAGAATCTGTGTACTTGAGAATTAAGAGAAAGAGTGCGATGGTGTTGAACCATTCGCCAAACATCGAAATGAATGCAGCAAGCCAAAATTGACGATACGTTTTGTTCTCACGAACAAGTCGGACGTAGGCGTTGTCCCCCATACAGACTCACCTATTCCTCTTCTGACGACTGGTCTGGATTGGTAAGAGTGACTTCAATCCATTTTGACGTGGGCGTGTTGGAAATGTTAGCAG
>JAYYFM010000111.1:0-4227 GCA_036158745.1 Thermoplasmatota archaeon | reverse complement strand
ATCGAGTACATTGGGCCCGCGTCTTCCGGCCGATCGAGTGTTTCGACAGTGAACACTCGACCCTCTTCGGCCGTTGGCTCAAGACAACCCGACAAGAAGAGCAGCAGCACGAGGGCAACGAATCGCACGCTGCTCCCTCATGCGTTTGTTGGTGTTCCAGTCTCTTTGGTGGTGGTCACTCGACTCTGAGCCTTGCGTCCAGCTGGTGAGCGACGTATGTTTTCGAACCATGTTTCCACACCGTTCCAATCCGGCTTGATTCCCAAGTCGTCGAGGACGAGTTTGCTGCTGATTCGAGCACTCTCGAAGATAACTGGAAGGCCTGATCCAGGATGTGTTCCTCCACCAACGAGATACATGTTCTTGACATCCTCGAATCGGTTCCGAGGTCGTCGCCAAAGCATCTGGTCGAGGCCGTGGGCGAGGTTAAACACAGCACCACGGTAGCAGTGGTCTCCCCAGTCGTCAGGGGTCATGACCATCTCAGTGACAATGTGGTCGCGGATGTTTTCGTAGCCGAGTTTGGTCTCGATTTGATCGAGGATTCGCTCTCGGAATTTGCTCGATTCTTTTGACCAGTCGATGTTTTCAGTTTGGTGTGAAACAGGAACAAGGACGTATACTGTTGCGCAACCTTCTGGAGCGAGACCTGGATCAGTAACACATGCATTTTGAACGTAGACCGATGGGTCGTCCCATGAAAGGCGGTGATGCTTTTCAATATCTTCCAAATTCCCGACATAGTCCTTAGAAGCGTAGATTTGGTGATGTGGCAAGTCATAGGTTCGGTCAACACCAAGGTAGAGCATGAAGGTCGAACAGGAATATTTCTTTGATTCGAGTTTCTTGTCCGTCCATCGCTTCCTTGCTGCGTTCGGAACAAGGTTGGTCATTGCGTTGGCAAAGTCGGCATTGACAATGACACGGTCTGCCATGAGTGTGCCCTTTTCTGTACGAACACCGACTGCGGTCTTGCCTTCCATGATGACTTCTTCAACAGCTTCGCCAAGTCGGAACTGTACGCCCATTTCTTCAGCGATTTCAGCCATACGGACTGGTACGGAACCAAGTCCTCCGGTTGGGTGGAAGATGCCGTATTCGTATTCAAGGAATGCAAGGATAGTGAACAAACTTGGGCAGTTGAATGGCGACATTCCGAGATACTTGGTTTGGAACGACATCGCAAGCATCAATCGGTCATCGTCGAACAAACGCATCAAATCGTTGGCGACAGATCGAGTTGGTCGCAAGACGGTTGCTGCTCGCATGACACGCTTGGAGAAAATGTCAGATGGACCGTTCCATGGCTCTTGCAAACAGGCCTTGGCACGGTGGAGTTTCTTGCGGTTGTCTTCAACATAGCGAACGAAGGCATTTGCGTCCTTCTCGCCAGAGAGTACTGCGATTCGGTCACGCATGACATCGAGATCACTTGTGCAATCCAGTTCGCCACCTTGTCCGAAAATGAGTCGGTAGTTGAGATCGAGTTGATTGAGTTTCAATTCCTTGTGCGCATCCTTGCCAATGGCTTGGAAAATTTCTTCGATAACTTCTGTGTAGTGGAAGAACGTTGGTCCGAGGTCAAACTTGAATCCGTCTTGCTCGATGACCTTTGTTCGGCCACCGACTTTGCTGGAGCGTTCGACCACGGTGACGTTGACACCTGCCTTTGCGAGAAGGAGTGATGCAGCAAGTCCACCAGGTCCTGCTCCGACGATGACGATGTGTTGAGAATTGGGCGTAGGCATAATCAGAAATCATCGTTCATCCACATATAAAGCGGCGTTTTACACCAGTCAATCCGAAGGGTTTGGATTGCTTTCCCAAAAGGCGGACTTCGCGGGTGTTGAGGGGCTTTTTGCATCAGCCGTGTAAGGCAATTCAACGATTGATGCAAATTCGTCCAAGTACGGGCCCATGGACGATATGAGATCGACTTCAGGATGTCCACGCAGAACCATACCGTCCATGTACATCAACGAGCGGATAATTGGGAAGGCTTCTTCACCAAAGCGACAGCCTGCAAGAACAGCAATTCGTACTGTTTTCATCATTTGTTGAGTGAGGCTCACTTCGCTGACGGATTTGCCAACAAAACCAGCATAGGTTTCGTGCATTTCACGCATGTAACGGGCTTTTGCTTCGCCCGTCGGAGGTGTATCAGCCATCGTCAACATAGCTTCGAAAGCATCCTCAAGCTCTCCTTTAGCGAGGTAGTAGAAGAACCCAAACAATGCTGAACGAACGCTTTCAGGTGCGTGTGAAATCGCTCCAGTATCAATGAACGTGAACATACCGTCTTCGTTGACCATGGCGTTTCCTGGATGGAGGTCGCCGTGGAAGGTACCGATGCCGAACATGAAGGCTCCGTGAATCCGGAACAATTGGAGAAGATCGTCCCATGAGAGATTTTGATTTGAGAGGCGTGATTCGAGTGTTGGTGCCTTGATGTGTTCCATGACCAGAACGTGTTTGTTGGAAAGTTCCGGCCAAACCTTCGGGAACTTCAAAAGAGGCATTGGGAACTGAACTTCCACCTCCTTCGCTTTGGCTTGAAGGAGTTCAGCGCCTTGAATCTCGTTACGTAGATCGAGTTCACGCAAGGTGTAATCTTCAACGTGTTGAAGCAATCCAACGGGGTTACCGACCTTTCGTAGACGTGGGTTGAGAAACAGGCCAATGCGAAGCCAGCGGCGCATTCGAGCAACGTCTTTGCGGAAGGATTTCTCAAAGTCAGCTTTGATGATTTTGACAACCACTTCGCTTCCATCTTTCAGCACACCACGGTGCACTTGGCCAATGCTCGCTGCTGCAAATGGTTCCTCTTCAAACGACTCAAAGGCATCGAGGAAACCGGATGGTGCACGATCTTCAATTAACTTCATTGAATCTTCTTTGGGAATGGAATTTGCTCTTTGATACAGAGATTGGAGTTGTCGGCACTTCTCCTCAGAAAGCAAATCTGGCCGAAGTGCAAAGATTTGGGTGAGTTTGACAGCGAGAAGACCCATGTCTTGGATTTTATCCAAATCAGCTGGACCATCCTTCGTAATCATACGAATGAATCGGACAAATGTCAGGAGGCGCATAGTAAGAAAATCTCCCTTCCATTTATCAATCGGCGTTTTTCTTCAAGACTGCACGGATGGGGTTTGCGAACATCGCTGGTGTCGTAGTCACCCATTCATGGTAACCATCACGTTCCTGTAAGTCGACTTCTGACATCTTGACGCCACTTACGTAGCGAAGGAGGAGCGTCAAAATCACTGGCCCAATAAGGGCTGTCAATGCTTTGCTGCCTCCAACAACGACCGCAAATCCCCCGATGGACCACCATAGAATCGCCTCTCCGAGGTGGTTAGGGTGGCGCGTGATTGAGAACATGCCATCGGTTTTGAGATTCCCAGGTCCATGCAGTTCTCGGAAGCGCTTCAACTCCATGTCGGCTTTGTGTTCAAGAAACAACCCAAGCAGAAAACCAAGTAAGCACATCATCGATAAGATGATTTTTCCAACTGTCCATTCTACCGCTTCAGCAGGTCCAGGAATGAGGAGGAAAATAGGAAGGGCAATGATGAGAAGGAGAACGCCTTGGAGAACAAAGACTTGCAGGAAACTGATCCACCACCAGTGTCGTCCAGCAGTTTCCCGCATGCGCACGTAGCGAGGATCTTCTCCACGATTCTTGGTCCGCTTGTGCAGTACAAAGCCGAGCCTTAGCCCCCACAGTGTGACGCCCACGAGACATGCAATTGCTGCAACGTTGATTGCTTCTGTCAACAAAAATCGAGTCCAGGCAATAAGAACAAAACCCATTCCCCAAAGGACGTCCATAACGGTAACATTACCCGATGAAACGGTCTTGAGCCATGCGATTGTAACGTAAGCAAAGACAGCCAATATGGTGATTTCGTTTGGGCCCATCATGACGATGGTTCTGCTGGCTGTTCTTCATTGTTCATGATGATGTGATAGCGCCAAAGGTCATCTGGCTCGCCTGTACCGTCGTAGCGTCGAACGTTGACGTTCCCATCTTTCGGGAAACGTGTCATCAATGCACCTTCAATGATACCATCGTCGAGTTCCCACATCGGGAGGACGTCTGGATCTTCACTTGGTGGATGATCGAGACCAACCTGTACGTGGAATACTGGGTCGATGCCGTACTCGAGTCGACCAAGGCCAGCAAACTCCCACCAATCCATCATCTCATCCAAGAATTCAACG
>JAYYFM010000110.1:0-4308 GCA_036158745.1 Thermoplasmatota archaeon | reverse complement strand
GTTGTACATGTGTCCTGCTTCAAGACTGTCAAAACCAGTGAAACTCACCTCACCATCGCTTGGAGCGAAATCCGGATCCGTTCGTGTATCGATTCGAGCGACTTGATCGTGGAACAAGGAGTCAGTTGAGAGTTCGAAAATCATGTCATAGGATGATGATGTCGAGGAGGCCCACGTTAGCGTAGGTGTTGTGTTGCCGGTGAAGTTGTGACCTGTTTGGTTCCACAGGGTTTCACCGTCCCATGGCGATGTGAGCGCAGGAGCGACTGTGACCGGAGATGACCAATCGTACTTGATGTAGAGATGTGGCTTATCGCCTTCATTGACGGCATCTGAGGAGTGGAAGGTGACGGAATCAACGCCGTTGTTGGCCGAGTACGCCCCGTTTTGTGACCGAGCAGTTAGAGCGAAATCAAGCGAATCAGGACCACTGTTGTCGAGATACTGTTGAAGCATGCTCGTCAAATCAAAGGCAAAGTCATCACTGGTTTGCGAACCCATAACACCAGAATCTGTTGCATAGCTGAGGTATTCACGACCACCATCGTCCCACAGTTGGCCGCTTGTTGGACGTCGCCATGTTGCATCACCCTCGGACCAAACGTCCACTGTGCCCATCTCGTGGAGAGCAAGCGTAGCCGCACCGCTCGATGTTGAGCGAGTGAGATTGAGCGAAGCTTCGACGATTGTCGCGTTTGTGTGCAATCCCAATCGGTCAAAGTTCACACGGAAGTGGGAGATTGTTTCACGGGTGGATGTGACCTGTGTAACGAGCGTCGAGACGGTTCCGAAATTATCGTTCTTGTTGTCCTCATCGACGTACGTGTCCTCGATGAAATCCACATCATCACCAAGGTCGTTGATATCAACCGCAATCGAAGCAGTACCATCGCTGTTCGCCTCAACATCGTGCGTTGGCAAGAAGAATGAGCCTTGTTCCCAAGCACCCAATGTGCCTGTGGAATCCATCGCACGCATTCTGTAATGCATGTATGTCCCATTGTCAAATGCGTCAGATGATGGAATGTCCAAAGCACCGGTTGTCCCTGAGACGGTGAAACTGGAAGCGTGAGCGTCCGTGTTGTACAACCAGTTGTAGTTGTCTTGATCGCTTTTGAAGCCATCATCCATCGAGAGTTGGACCTCTGCAAGAATTCCTGAATAAGAATCCCAGGTCATGCTTGGAGTCAAATCAGCAGCGAGGTAGAAATCATTGGACATGAGTGGAGCACTGTCGTCAACAAAGTTTGGGGCGATGGTTCCACCCGATCCTGCTGTCGACGTCGAGGAATCCACTCGAAGGTTCGGTCGGTCAGCGACATTGAGCGTTTCATTCATGGCACAATCGTATTGTGAGCCAAGAGCGGATACGAGAATTTCAAGTGCTGAGGCACTTGATGCAACTGCACTTTGAGCGAGAGCAGTAACGTTGAGTTGGACGTTTGAGGACCCACCGGTAGGGCCGAGCGGTGAGGTGACAATGGGCGGCTCCCAATCCGAGCGGTCCGTGCCATCGTCAGCACCTGGTTCCCCCCACATCAGGATACCATCTCGTGAATTCCACGTTGCATTTTCATCCCAAGTGAGACTGGTTGATGCGGGATAAACCGCAAGACCATTGGTTGCTCCACTGTTCGAACAAACGAGATCTAAGCGAGCGGAATGAATGGTATCGGTCGAAGCAAAGTTGAGCGGGAATGAGAGGAGAAGTCGCGCATCACTTGTTCCAGATACGCCGAGAAGACCCGTATCTTCACCAGCATAGTCGTCGTTCGGATTATCAGAATCAATGTAGGTATCCAGAGTCGGACTGATGGTTGAAATGACGTGCTGAACCGTTGGCTCCTCTTCCAAAACCTCGGGTGCAGGGAAGGCAGATGGAACAAAGACGTCGGCAAGAAGGAACATCAGGATGAGAGTCACTGCTGTGAAGACATTTCGATTTGTGGTGCTGTTTCTCATGGCGCTCGTTCGACCTAAGGCGTGGAAGGTTATCACTGATTCGGCGGACGCCCCCCTAAAGGGGGGCGAGATTTAGGCTTGAAAAAATCCAATCCGAATGTTGAAAGATGCTCGCCATTCTCTTGTGTTTATGAGCGAACTTTGGGTCGAGCGACATCGCCCACAGAGTGTGGGTGAAATCCGAGGGCAAGCCTCTGTCGTCAGTCGTTTATCGGTCTATGCTGAGCACAAGGAATTCCCGCACTTGCTGTTTGCAGGACCGCCCGGAACTGGGAAAACAACGGCTGCAATGGCTCTGACCAAGGACGTCTTCGGTGAGCATTATCGTGACAATTTGCTCGAGATGAATGCATCGGATGAACGAGGTTTGGACAAAATCCGTTCCAAAGTCAAGCAATTTGCTCGAACACAACCGTATGGCGATGCAAAATTCAAGATCATTTTTCTCGATGAATCCGACGCACTGACAAACGATGCTCAAGGCGCTCTACGTCGAATCATGGAACAATACGCGGAGACGTGTCGATTCATCCTCTCGTGCAACTATTCCTCCAAAGTCATCGAGCCGATTCAATCCCGTTGTGCGGTCTTCCGATTTCGCCCACTCGCCGATTCGGAAGTTCTCGACCAGGTCAAACATGTCGCAAGCGAAGAGAACGTAGCACTCGAAGACGATGCGGCAGAAGCCCTAGCGAAAATTGCCCAAGGCGATTTGCGAAGAGCCATCACCGCCTTACAAGTCTCTGCGGCCATCAGCGAAACCATCACTCGTTCCATCGTGTACGAAACATCAGCCACTGCGCCTCCAGAGGCTCTCCATCAATACATCATGGCGTGCAAAGACGATGGATTTCACGTCGCTCGCCGGCGTCTTCAGGAACTCTTGAACAAATACGGGCTAGCAGGAACAGATTTTGTCGGCCAACTCCACAGAGAGTTGTACAACGTCGATTTCATTTCAGAGATAGACAAATTGGATCTCACTGAAATCATGGCAGAGGTCGACTATCGTCTGGTTGAAGGCGGTGGTGAGAAGATTCAGTTGGATGCGATGACGGCGAAGCTTGTCACCATGTTGAAAAATTGATTCTTCACTTTCACTTTTTGAAACGCCTCGGCAACAATGGTGTCGTTCGGAGCATACTCGGAGCATCATGCACCAAACGATTGACACCCTTCTCGATGTTTTGTCGTGGACACCGCTAGCCGGTTTCATCCGAAGTTATCGAATTCAGCAATTGAATCAACGAACCGTGGAACTCAGATTGTCCAAAAAAATCGATGCCGTGTTTGAGAAGATTCTCAAGCGTCACTCGGACATGCTGTCTTGAACAGCAGATTCGCTCGAGACGACGAGGTTCCATGTATATCGCTGAACGTTTTTCCATGGATCTCCTTCCTCAGTAATCTTCACGACAATCTTGTGCGTTCCTTCCTCAAGATCGGTGCCCAAATAAACAGAGAAGGGTTGATCCAAATCGCCGTGCGGTGTCAGATTTGGTGCGGAACTATTGGATGTTGACGTACCGTTAGCGATTCGCTCAGCATTGTTATTCCAATACGAGATATTGTCTTCCCGAATTGTTTCGTTGGCCTGATACTCACGCGTGACTTCAACGATTGCTCCATCGGAGTTGACGTTATCCATCAAGCCAAACAACAACCAAGCTTCACCTTCAAGAATCGGAGAACCTTCTGTGTACCACGTCAAGGTGGCACCAGACGTTGCCATACCGTGAGGATACGTTAATTCTTCACCGTCATCGGCAACAACCGTCCATTTGCTCGCAAGTTCTGGCGCTGCGATGTCGCCGAACGGTGGGTTGACAAGGAGAAACGACAATGCAAGGAACGTAAACGTGTGCAAGAATGCTGCTTTGAACCAAGTGCCACCCCCGTAGTGCTCGACAAATCGCTCTGGCATCACAGTGCGGTGAAGCGTCGGAATGAGGAAAATGCATGTCAGAGGAAGAATGTACAAAATCTTGGAATTCTCAGGATCCGTTGAATCCATCAAGACATAACGCATCAAGAGCGTGATGGTCAGAGAAAACGCAAGAACGAGCCACATCGAGGCAGTGTCTGCCTTCTCCTTCTGAACGTGTTTGACAGGATCGAATGCTTCAATACCGAGGTTGCGCCCAGTTCGACGTACCTTCTTTTCTTTGTCCCCTCCTTGCGTTCGCTGACGACGTTCGCCTTGGGCCGCAGTCATCGCCGTCGAGAGGTCGACCATACCCCTTCGGATGGGTGAGAGTGAATGAAGGATGCGGTCGAATTCCTTCTGTTTGAACCCGCATTCTTCAAATGGGGGTTTTCGCAGGCGAGGGCAGGCCGGGGTGGCGT
>JAYYFM010000109.1:0-4333 GCA_036158745.1 Thermoplasmatota archaeon | reverse complement strand
ATTCGTGAGCTAACAGCGACTTGATAATCAGAAATCGTGATCGAACTCTTCAATCGTTGGATGAGTTGCATATCAATGCCAAACGGACCATCCAAGGTCATTATGGCATCATCCACTTCGACTTGAGAACCAATGTGCTTGTGGATTTGAATACCTACGCCATGGTCGATGTCTTCACCTTGCTTCGAACGACCAGCCCCCGCTTCACACAGAACTTGGCCGATTGCAAGAGCATCAAGATCTGCCACAAATCCCGATTGTTCCGCGAGAAGTGTGTATTGTTGAGGCGCACGTGGTAGTACACTCCATGGATCATCAAGAAGTTGCTGAGCAAGAGAAGGTTCGACTCCTTGTCGCTCAAGCATGGACTTGAACTCTTGAAGGGCTGAACCGTTCTCAATCGACTCTGAAATGTCAAAACCCAATGCATTTGCTTGAGCGTGTACCAACTCCATCGTATCTTGTGGTCCCATTCCCTTGAGGCAAGCAATCGACTCAGCAATCTCGTGACTGTTTCCAAGCCACTGTCCAATTGGATGATCCATCTGTGTGAGTTGTGCTTTGACTTCCATTCCAAGTTCACTTCCTACACGAACCATGGATTGAGCGAGCTTTCGAGCATCCTCGGAGTGTTGCATAAACGCTGCTCGGCCAAACTTCACATCAAGAACCAGCGACTGAATGCCTTCAGCAGCTTTCTTCGATAAGATGGATGCTGTGATCAATCCAATACAAGGAACAGTTGCGGTTACATCACGAATTGCGTAAAGAATCGAATCAGTCGGAGCGATTTCTGCAGTTTGTCTCGATATGAAGCACGGGTTTGCCGTCATCTCATCGATGGATAGACCCGTATTGAATCCAGGGATGGCTTCCAACTTGTCAATGGTCCCTCCAGTATGTGCTAAACCTCTTCCTGCAAGCATGGGCACAACTGCTCCACATGCTCGCAAGGCTGGTGCAAGAATCAAACTCATCTTGTCACCGACACCTCCTGTGGAATGTTTGTCGACTGCAGAATCACGTGATGGCAGGCGTTCACCTTGGTCGAGCATGGCTTTGGTGAGGTAGGTTGTTTCTTGAGCATCCAAGCCATTGATTTGACATGCCATCAGAAATGCGCCGATCTGCTCGTTTGGAATTTCATGAAGGTGCTGTATGAACCATTCAATTTCATTTTGAGCAAGTGCCAATCCATCCCGCTTTTTCGCAAGCAGATTTGGGATGTGCATTGGAATCAACTCTCATCGGTTGACGCCAAGCCAATCTCGGCAAGACGCTGATGGAGGTAATCGCCTGCCGTAATCGATGGATAGTCGGCAGAACCACTGGTCTGTTCAACAAATTCAGGTAGCGGTGTCAAATCGATTTCGTTTCGAGGATGCACGAACATTGGCATTGAGAATCGACGCTGAGTAGGATCTCCCGGATTGACAACACGATGGGTCGTCGATTTGAACAATCCATTCGTGAGGTTCTGAATCATGTCCCCTGAATCAACGATGATTTGTTCGTGATTGCCCTCAACATCGATCCACGTTCCATCATGATCCATGACTTGAAGACCAGCTGCAGTTGCAGTCATCAGGAGTGTGATGAAATTGATGTCCTCATGCGCAGCCGAACGAACAGCACCATCAGGTGTCGAGGAATCGAGTGGCGGATAGTGAATGATACGCATGATGGTGTTTCCTTTTTCAGCCATTGAAGGTAACCAATTGGATTCTTTGCCAAGATACAAACTGCATGCTGCAAGAAGTTGATTTGAGATTGCCTCCATCTGGTTGTAGAGGTCATCGACTTTTTCCTCAAACTTCGGAATATGCTCATTCGGCCAGATGTTCATGGGATATTTGTTATCCGTCTCACTCCCTTGTTGCCCTCGACCCGTTTGCCAAAATTCCTTCAAGTCAGGTGCAGGATTGTCTTTGGCATGTTCAACACCAAAGGCCGTGTAACCCCTCTGGTGAGAAATCTCTGGTTTTGCGTACAATCGCTTAACAGATTCATTGAGCATGAAGAAGGATTCTGCTACCTCGTATGCGTCCTCAATCAATGAGAGGTCAATGCCGTGATTGGTCAAAGCAAAGAAGCCAATATCGGCCAATGAATCTCCAATGGTTTGAATGAATGAATTGATTCGTTGCTCATCACCAGATGTGAAATCACTGAGGTCAGCGACTGGCAACGGGCGCGTCAACAAATCACCTGTTATCTCGTAGTTTAGCAATCAACCGAAGCATCTCAAAGTAGACCCAAATAACAGTCACCATGATTCCAAAAGCGCCCCACCATTCTTGCTTCTTGGGAGCGCCCATGCGAACACCTGCATCGATCATACCAAAATTCGAAATCAACATCAGCGAGGCAACAGTGATGATGAAGACGCTGAGACCTATGCCAATTGCTCCTGAGGAATGGAGGAATGGAAAGGTCCATGGTGTCAGGAATACGAGGAGTATGTTGATGAAATACATCAGGAAAATCGAACCAGCAAGGGTGAACACGATTTTGTTGAAGGTTGGTGTTGGACGCAGAATCCCAACCGAGTAGATGGTGAGCATGCACGCTACGACACCAAATGTGGCTAGTCCAGCTTGTATGGCAATTCCAGGATAAAGAATCTCAAACACGAGCGTCAGTGGTCCGATGAATAATCCTTCAAGCGTTGCGTAAACGATGACAAACGCAGTAGGTTCTGCTGGTCGAGAGAACCAAAGGAACATGCCCATGCCCATTGTACCAAACATCCCTAGCAACATCATCGGATAGAGGAGCGCTGGCATAATGAATCCAAGTGCAACGGAGCCCACAGCGCTGACTGTTGCTAAACCAAACAAAATTCCGGTTTTTTGCAGTGTACCTTCAAGCGTCATTCTGTCGTTGCCCTGAATCGAATTCCAAAAGGCTGGTTTGAAGACAGGGTTGGTCGAGTTGTATGCCATGGTATGTCTTGGAATCGGTCCTTTGTCAAGGTTACGCGACTCAACCCTGTTCTGCAACCTGTTGTTGATAGTATTCTTCCAACTGGTCAAGGGTCCATCCAAGGTCGAGATATTGTTGCAACATGGCTTCATCCCACCCAGGGAATCGCTCCAACTCGCTTGCAAGTGGAGAACTGGTTTCAGTACCACGTCCATCCAAAACGGGTTGTTCCCATTGCGCTTCTGTTCCGAGCACATCATCGATGTGTTGATCGGTAACCCAATCCTTTCGAGCCTCGTTTTCTTTCCGTGATTGAAGAATGCCGTAAACAGCGCCGATGAGGAGCAAGAGACCGCCAATCATCAACAAGAGCATGAACGTTTCACCGAATCCTTCCTCAGCTTCACCGCTTGCATCACCTGCTTTCTCGTTGCGTTGATTCAACGAACAACCGGAAACATCAGTCGGTGTATTCGCAGGTGTGTCAGGACATTCATCAGCGGCATTGAGGACACCATCTTGATCGTCGTCCGTGCTTGGTTCGTCCGTTTCGTTGGTACCCGGGTCGACCGGTTCAATTCCGCCAAGGTCGCAGCCAAGTGCGTCTGCTTCATTGATACCATCGCCATCAGCATCTGCCGTGTTTATTGCATCTTCTGGTGAAACAGCTTCCACGGATGGATCAAGCGCTGTAGCTTGCGCCCAACTCACTTCAACAGCATCAAGTATGCAATCCCCATCCGTATCTGGATTCAACGGATTGCCGCCAAGCGTGTATTCATCGAGATTGGAAAGACCATCGTTATCGTTGTCTGCATCGGACTCCAAGACTCCGTCAATGGTGGCAACGGTTCGATTCAAGCCGTAATTCACTTCAAAAATATCAGGCATTCCATCGTTGTCGGAATCCGTGACATTGTCAAGACGGTTCCAATCAGCATACCACGATTGGACGTAGGGTTCAGCAACCTCGGCAGAGGTGATAATGAGTCCCATCTCACGATTGCGAACCATCGCTGAATCGCCCCAATTGATGCTTGAAATAAGGACGGATTCGCCATCAACGATGGCTCCTTTGTTGTGAAGCTTCATGACATCATCGTCCTCGCTCATGATGACCGCAGAAGCATCCCAGCCGAACGTGATGTTCCAATCGTTGTTGATTCGGTCGACAACATCCTGAATGTCTTCGTCAAGGTAGGCTCCGTTGATGATCAAGCGAATGGACACGCCGTCCATCGCAGCCTGCTCCAATGCTGAAACAACGGGATTCTCTCCCCAACCCCATTTCCAATCGAGATCGAGGTATTGCAAGGAAAGCAGAATTTCGTCCTCTGCAGTCTGAATCATCTCGGTTAATCCATCAACACAATCGTCAGGACAAGTCAGCAGTTGGCCACTGAAGGTT
>JAYYFM010000108.1:0-4465 GCA_036158745.1 Thermoplasmatota archaeon | reverse complement strand
CCTCTTGCAAGAGTTGGCTCTTGCGGATGACGACCGATCGGCATGGATAGATGCTCTTTATTTGGTTTTGAATCTCGGATTCAAGCGAGCCATCGAGCATAGCAACCTGCAGCGAATCGTAGGTTGTCTTGGCAACGTAGCCACGTAGAACGTCTCGGGTCTTGGCACGGATGGATTGCTTAACAGAGGTCTGAACACGCTTCTGCGTGATGATCAACGGCTTGATTCGAACCAAGTAACCGTCTTCGGTGACAACGTCGAGAACGTCGTCAATCTTTCCACGGTACCGGCGAATTTGTCGACGGATATGGTTGGTTTGGTGGTGGTGACCAACAAAAGTGGTCAATGCATCTTGTCCGACAGTGTCTGTGACACGGAAACGGAGCATAACGTGCATCTTGGTGAAGTCACCATTGAATTCTTGTTGTGTCATTTCATAGATACGTCCCATGATGTGCTCGTCAGACTCACCGATGGTCTCACCGATGTTCTGGTAGTTCCATGGATATCGAGGCGCTCGAATCGTGTACCAACGCTTGGTCTTCCACTTGTCTCTCTGCTTACGGGCTGCTGCTCGCGCTTTTGCGCTCATCTTCTTTGCCATGGCACTCATCTCGGAGGGGTATCTGAGGGGGCTACCCCTCTAGCGTTCCACCGACATACCTCACCTATATGAAGCAAATTGATGGAAGAGAAGAGCGGCAAACCTCATGACCTTGGCTCTGTAACACCAATTCATGGGCATTCTTCACGTTCATGCAGCGGCAACTGCGCATGAATTGCAAGACATTGATTTGGTTACCCAAGCCCTGGAATGGTTAACCGGAACCGAGTGGAATGTCGATATGACAACGTCCTACCATGGGCCACGTGTGGCAATGCTCTCGACTCAGATTAAGAAAAATAAGCAAGTCGAAGCGTTTGTTGAGAAGCTCAAACCACATCATGCAACGATCCTATCAGAACTCGACGCACGTCTTGATGAAAACAACGTGATTCATCTACGATTGAATCTTGAATCCGTCATAGGACAAAAGGTCGATCTCATCTCATCCACGGACAGCGACCCTGTTATCAAGGTTCGAATCAAACTCGCCGTCTATCCCGGCCAAGAAGTTGAAGCGATTGCTGCTGATATTTTCGGCTAACCTAAACTCACATGGGCGTCTGAACATCATTCAAGTAGTTGATGACAATCCCCAGTCTATGACTCACGTTGTCACCTCCGCATGCATGAACCACAAGTACCAAGATTGCGTCGCAGTTTGTCCTGTAGAAGCATTCCGTGAAATGGACACCTACCTCGTCATAGATCCAGACGAGTGCATCGACTGTGGTGCATGTGTTCCAGAGTGCCCTGTCGAAGCCATCTTCGCTGACACTGATGTTCCTGATGAAGAAGAAGAATGGATCGAAAGGAACGAAACTGAGGCTGCTGATGCACCGATTGCAGAAGGCGACTCACCAGTTCTTGGCTCCTGATACAATCACGGTGCTTAACCAACCTTCTTGAAGGGGTAAACCTCCGAACGGTTTGATACTCATGACGCGTACCGACTTTACCCAACTTCGTCACGGAAGCGACCTCATTAAGCGAGGCTTTGCTCGAATGCAACAAGGTGGCGTCATCATGGACGTCGTTGATGCAGAACAGGCGGCTGTAGCAGAAGATGCTGGAGCTGTTGCCGTCATGGCACTCGAACGAGTTCCAGCAGACATCCGCAAAGCAGGCGGCGTTGCTCGTACAAGTCATCCAGACATGATTCAAGGCATTCTTGACTGCACATCGATTCCAGTTATGGCCAAGGCCCGTATTGGCCACGAAGGCGAAGCACGAATTCTCGAGTCCATGGGCGTTGACATGGTTGACGAATCCGAAGTCCTCACACCTGCCGATCCATTCTTCCACATCAACAAGAAAGCCTACGAAATCCCATTCGTGTGTGGTGCAACCGAACTTGGTGAAGCCGTTCGTCGTATTCACGAAGGTGCAGCCATGATTCGAACCAAGGGTGAAGCTGGTACAGGCAACCTCGTTGCGGCCGTAACCCACTCTCGACTCATTACGCAAGAAATCAAGCAGGTCCAGTCCATGGACGACGATCTTCTCGATGAAACAGCAGACCTCATCATGGAACGCTACCGAGTTCTCGCCAACACATCGAAACTTCCAGGAACCTACTTGGGAACACCATTTGGCAACATCGATGGAGACATGCATGCTTCCATTCGCTCCGTATTGGATGAAGTCAAGACACTTGGCCGACTACCTGTTGTCACGTTCTCAGCAGGAGGAATCGCTACACCTGCCGACGCTTCGCACATGATGCGCATGGGCATGGATGGTATCTTCGTTGGATCTGGAATTTTCAAGTCCGATGACCCACCAAACATGGCAGATGCCATTGTCATGGCAACCGCTCACTACGATGATGCGAGCAAGGTCGCTGAAGCCCAAGCCATGACCGAGGGTGATCCGATGAAGGGCGATGAGCTTGAAACGCTCGAAGTTCGATTGGACCAACGCGGTTGGTAATCACTCCAACGGTGTATCGATACTCACATCACCGAGTGTCCATTTGAGTGTCTTGATGACACCCTCCAACGCCTTGAAGTTGCGAGCAGCATCTTTCATGCCATCACGATCGCCACGCTCTCGACAATCTTCGAAAAAGTCCTTCCACTTTATCATCTTCTTTTCCGCACGTGCTAGCATGGATTCAATTTCTTCCCATGTTCGATCGTACGTACGTTCCGCTGCCATGTTGCTTTCTCCAGACCGAGGGTATTAGAACTCAGTGCCTGCAATTTATTTGTTTCAAACGTTTTCAAGGCGCTCATTGTCACCCAAGATAACGTTCGAAGTCGAAACATTGCTCGAAACGAAGGCACCAGGCGAGAGGATAACGTACTCCAAATGCACATCATCTTCAACCTTTGAACCATTCATGAGCACACAATGTTTCAGCACCGTGTTTGCTCCAACGATTGCGTGTTGAGCGATAACCGAATTCACAACGGTTGCATCCTCTTGAACATGAGCTGTTGGATCGATGAATGACCCATGTTCGATTCGAGCCCCTTCGGGAATTGGGAACGAAAGATCATCCTTACGTTCGATGAGAACGTTTTGTGCTCGAATTAATTCCGAAGGAGATCCAACATCAAACCAAACACCGTTGATGGCTTGAGCATACATTGGCCATCCCATTTCGAGTAATCGTGGGAAGAGATCTTTCGAAAAGTCGTACTTTTCTCCTTCTGGAACCAATGCCATGACCTCAGGCTCGAGAATGTACAATCCTGCATTGATGACATTGCTGAATGCTTCTTCAGGCGTTGGTTTTTCCTTGAATCGTCGAATGTAACCCTCTCGGAGCTTGCCGTCAACATCACCCTCGTTGGTTGTTGACAAGCCTACGATACCAAACGGACTTGGGTCTTCAACTTCCCACAACGCCATTGTTGCTTTTGCACCACTACGCTTGTGGGCTTCGAGCAATGCAGCAACATCGAAGGATGCGACAGAATCTCCAGAACCGATGATGACGGTTTCTGTGATTTCATCGAGCAAGAGACGAACACTTCCCGCTGTCCCCATGGGTGTTGCTTCTTGGTTGATTCGAGCAGTACGTCCATCCATATTCCACTGTTCTACATGAGCAGCGAGCATGTCCCCTCGATAACCTGTTGTGACGACGAGTTTGTCGACACCACCTTGAACCATCGAATCTTTGACGAAGTCAATGACTGGACGACCAAGAACCTCGACCATTGGTTTGGGGCGAACGTCCGTGATTGGGCGTAATCGGGAGCCTTGGCCGCCGGCCATGATGATGCCAAGCATGCTAATCAGCGTCGGCGACGACCAGCCGACATGTCGATTCGACCCATCTTCTTCTTCTTTCCACCACGACGTGGTGTTGCTGTAGCAGTAGTTTCTTCTTGACCCATTCCACCAAAGGTAAGTGTTCCTTCACTAAGGAGACTGGAAATCAATTCTTCAGCAACTTCTTCAGATTCAGCACCCGTCTTGAGACTCTTTGTGACAGCATTGTTGTGCTCAGTCATCCATGACTTACGTTCTTCACGAGCCATGTTCAATTCATCTCGAACCTTGTTGACATCAGCCATCATCTCATCGATTTTGGCATGTGCATCATCAGCCTTGGCTCGGAGTGCGACGTACTCGTTGTGGTGTCGGTCACCCTCAGCTTTGAGGAAGTCGCGGTGAGCAAAGGCCTCATCCACTTCCTTGGATTTTTCATCAGCACGACCAACGGCTTCGAGCATTGCTTGGTGAGCAGCATCTGCTTCAGCCTTGAGTGTTTTGATTGCGGAGTCGAGGTCATCGAGGTCGACGGCAACCAACTCAAAGGCTTCAACATCTGGAGCCAATTCTTGGATACGTCGGTGCATGAGTTTGATTTTCTCCATGGTCTCTTTTTCCTTCTTTGGACCCATT
>JAYYFM010000107.1:0-4473 GCA_036158745.1 Thermoplasmatota archaeon | reverse complement strand
GCGATGGTTCGATCAATGTTGAAGGCGATGACGTCGTCGACGCTGATTTCGAAGTTGTTGATGAAGAAGACTGAACATCGACCTTATGTGTAGGTCTCCGTTGGTGCGACCATGAGCGATGTTCCGATCCTTGAGGAAACGGACCGTACGACTGGACGGGACGCTCTTCGTAAGAACATCCAGGCTGCGATGGCCCTCGCAGGAGCAGTACGCTCAACGCTTGGCCCAAAAGGTCTCGACAAACTGCTCGTCGATGATGAAGGACGTAGCATGGTCACAAACGATGGTATCACCGTCCTTGAATCTGCAAAGGTTGAGCATCCGATTGCGCTCATGCTCATCGCTGCCAGTGCTGCACAAGATCAAACCGTCCGCGATGGAACAACATCGACGGTTCTCTTGGCTGCTGAATGGTTGCAAAACGCATGGCATCTTGTCGTACAAGGTGTTCATCCTGCAACGATTGCTCGTGGTTATCGAATGGCAGAAGCGTATTGCAAGGAATATTTGGATTCTCTCGCATTCGAGGCAAGCCGCGATGACATTCTCTCTGCAACGCTGACATCGCTTGCCGGTAAGCTCCATCAAAAGATGCAATCCACTATTTCAGGATGCGCTGTTGAAGCCGCTGAAGCGATTGCCATGGAATCCAATGGAAACGTGGTTGCAGATCCAACACGCGTCAAAGTCATCACGCGCAGTGGCCCTGCGCTTGAAGAATCGAAACTCATCACGGGTCTTGCACTTTCAAAGAAACGAGCACATGTTGAGATGCCTTCTTCACTTGGACCTGGTTCCATTCTCTTGGTGGATGGCGGGCTTGAACTTCGTTCACTCTCGACCGATGTTCAACTGAATGTTACGTCCACGAGCGTTCTGCAATCGTTCCGAGATGCGGAACAGCAACGCCTGCTTGACCAAGTCAAGATGCTGGTTGACCTTGATGTGACGCTTCTAGCGTGCCGAGAAGGGATTGATGACAGCATGCATGCGCATCTCGCAGAGGCAGGTATCAAGGCATTCCGCCGTGTTGCAAAGAGCGATCTCGAACTTCTCGCACGGGGATGCGGAGCTCGACTTGTGCCATCGATTCATCAGGCGAAGGAGCAAGATGTGGGCGTCTTTATTTCGAGCAAATGTGAACGATGGGGCGACGTTGATCATTGGATTCTTGAGACGGATGAGGGAGGTGCAACCTTTGTCGCAACTGGAAGCACCGAGACCGTCGTTGGAGAAGTTGAGCGATGCTTCGCTGATGCGCTTGGTGTTGCCTGTAGATTAAAGGAAAATCCACAATTGATTCCAGGTGGAGGTGCAACATACATCGCCTTAGCTCGTCGATTACGCCGATATGCAGAAACCGTCCCTGGCCGTGAACAACTCGCCATCGAAGCGTTTGCTGATGGGTTGGAGACCATTCCACGTGTTCTCGCTGAAAATGCAGGCATGGATTCCATCGACACCTTGCTCCAAATCGTATCCATTCAGACCAAAGAAGACGATGATTGCATTGGTTTGAACGTCGTTACTCGCCAACCTGAAAACATGAGAACCTCCAACATTGTGGAACCTGCTCGAGTTCTTGAACAAGCCATTTCGGGTGCGAGTGAAGCGACCATAGCCGTTCTTCGTATCGATGATGTTCTTTGGGCAAAACAAGAAATCAGCGTTCCTGATGATGTTCAGGCCAGCCTTGATGGTACTGCACCGGACCGTCGATAAGTCGATTTGTGCGGGTTTAATCCAGAACCAGCATATAAATATGCTAAAATTGCCGGCGTAGCATGGTCAACGTTGGAATTGACGATATCGCGATTCACTTTCCACGCTTGTACATGGACATGCGTGACTTCGCAGAAATGCGTGGAGCAGACTATGGAAAGTTGAACAAAGGACTCGGTTTGAAGGCGATGGCCATTCCCGATGTCCACGAAGATACGGCAACCATGGGTGCCATGGCCGTCATGCGACTGATCGATCGAAACGGCATCGATCCACGAGACATTGGACGGATGTACCTCGGAACAGAATCGGCTCTTGATGGTGCAAAACCAACTGCAACCTACATCCTCGATATGCTCACACAACGATACCAAGACCGATTTGGAGAAGATTGCTTCCGAAACTGTGACGTTGTTGACATGACCTTCGCCTGCATTGGTGCTGTCGATGCACTCCACACCACACTTGACTGGGCTGCTCGCTCAAGCGAAGAAGATGATCGCATTGGTATTGTCATCTTCTCGGACAACGCAAAGTACGATCTCGAATCCAGTGGAGAATACACGCAAGGTGCTGGTGGAGGCGCTTTGTTGATTCGTCAAAACCCTCGTCTTCTCGAAGTGCCTGATTGCTGGGGTGTGTCAACAACACCTGTTCACGATTTCTTCAAGCCACGACGAAACGTCAGCATTCGCTCCGTGATTTCCAATGTCATGACACTGGCCCAAGAGGCCGGTCAATCGGTCAAGAAGGGAATCGTTGAGCGCATGGTCAAGCATCTCCCGGAGTCGACAGTACGACGTCTCGGTATCTTTGCACATGGTGAAGAATCCGTCAGCGTTCATCGTGATGAACCTGTTTTCGATGGACAATTCTCGAACCGATGTTACCAGCAAGCTGTTCGACAAGCGTTCTACAATTTCAGTCAGCGAGCCATCAAGCAAAAGCGATGGGACCCTGAACTCGATACGCAGTTCACAGAACAATGGTCTCGTATCATCATGCACCTTCCTTATGCATTCCAAGCCAAGCGAATGTTCCCTGATGTGTTCCGTCATGATCGCATGAACACATCGATGTGGCCTAGCGTCATTGAACAGATTGGCGAACAACCAGAAAAGCCCGAATCCGACGATCCGGAAGCCATTATGGCATGGGAAAAAGAGATGGATGGATATCGTCGTGCCATCTCCAAGACCCCTGAATACATGGACTTCCACAAAGAACGCATCGAAAAGGGACAACGTGCCTCAAGTCTGATTGGAAATCAATACACGGGTTCCATCTTCTTGGCGCTCATGTCCACATTTGAATCGGATTTGGAGGACAACTCAAAACTTGAAGGTGAATTGTTTGGCCTCTGTGGCTACGGTTCAGGTGCGAAAGCGAAGGTGTTTGAAGGCAAGGTTGCCCCACGATGGCGTGAAGTCGTTGCTGGCTGGCAGTTGTTTGAACGCCTTGCAGGTCGCGTCGCCATCGACCAAATCACCTACGAAAATCTCCACAAGGGATTGCAAGAAGAGAGCGTTGTCTCTCCACGTGGTGAATTTGCTCTTGTTGAAATCGGTGAAGACGGAGCCAACGAAGGCGCCCGTACCTACAAGTGGATTTCACAGTGATTGCACTGAAAAGCGATCACTGACTCTTTGATAGCCCATCCAGCATGGCTTTGACCATAGCATCGAGATCGAATTGTGGCGACCAGTTCCATTCCTCTTTTGCGACCGAACCATCGATTGAATTTGGCCAAGAGTCTGCATAATTCTGACGTACATCAGGTTTGAAATCAAACGTAAATCCATCCACTTCATTGGCGATAGCTATTGCTAATTCTTCTGCAGTAAAGGAAAAACAATCGATGTTGTATCCAGCTTTCGATTCACCAAGTTGATCACTTGGCTTATCCATCAACATCATGGTTGCGCGGATGGCATCGTCCATGTAGAGCATGGGCAATCGTGTATCTGCACGGACAAAGCAATCGTAATGCCCATCATTCAGTGCGGCTCCGAATATTTCCACTGCATAATCTGTTGTGCCGCCCCCTGCTGGTGCTTTGTACGAAATCAAACCAGGGTAGCGGATGCCGCGTATGTCCAGTCCGAATTTCTCTTCGTACTCTTTGGCGAGTTGCTCGCATTCGACTTTGGTTTCACCGTAAACAGTCGTTGGGTTAAGTGGTGTGATTTGTGGGGCATGTTTTGGCGCATCTGGCCCGTAGACGGCGATGGATGAAGGGGTAAAAACGCGCATCGAACACGCTCGCGCTGCTTCGAACACGGAGATGGTTCCGCCAACGTTGACCTTTCGACACAGTTCTGGGTTCTTTTCACCCGTAGCAGAGAGCAATGCTGCTAAGTGATAGACAGTGCCAACACCCTCATCCTCGCAGACCTTGATGATCGAATCTGTATCAAGCACATCAAGCGTCAGATATGGTCCTTCACTCAAGTCAACTTGGTCGGCTGGTCGAAGGTCAGAAGCGATAACAGATGATGCCCCGTATTGTTGTCGCAATGCTTCAACAAGTTCGGTTCCAATCTGACCAAGGGCTCCTGTAACCAGTATCTTGTCGCCAGATGACCCCGACATACACTGTGCTTAATCTGACGATACTTGAACGTAGAGATGAACCATAGTCAATTGTCTTAGCCAATATTGATATGGTATGCGCGACGGCTAGAAATCCCGTTGATAGGTTTGAGGTACGTAATTGTCAGCGGGGGCGTGCTCAGCGGACTGGGCAAAGGT
>JAYYFM010000106.1:0-4486 GCA_036158745.1 Thermoplasmatota archaeon | reverse complement strand
ACCAACGTTGTTCATCGAAATCCAATCGGTGTTGTAGGATTAATCACACCTTGGAATCTACCACTCTATCTGTTGAGTTGGAAAGTTGCTCCTGCGTTGTTGATGGGAAACACCATCGTGGCAAAACCAAGCGAGATGACACCACTTACTGCAGCACTGATGTGTGAAGTAGCTTCCGAGATTGGTCTTCCTACTGGCGTTATCAATGTTGTACACGGATATGGCCCCGAAGTGGGACAAGCCATTCTCGAACACCCGTCCATTGGTGCGATTTCGTTTACCGGAGGGACAGCAACAGGCCGACACGTTGCTGCTACTGCAGCCCCCATGTTCAAGAAACTCTCACTGGAATTGGGTGGGAAAAATGCAACCATTGTTCTCGATGATGCTGATTTGGACGAGGCTGTCAATGGGGCGGTTCGAGCCGGATTCACCAACGGTGGTCAAGTTTGTCTGTGCGGTTCTCGAATTCTTGTTCACCAATCGATTGCGGACGAATTCACTCAACGACTCGTTGAGGCAGTCGATGCAATGGTCTGCGGACAACCAGAGGACCCATCCACACAAATTGGTGCTCTCATCAGTCTCGAACATCTCCAAAAGGTCGAATCGTACATTGAACTCGGCGTTGAAGAAGGTGGAACCATCTTGACAGGTGGTACACGCGAAATGACAGGCACTGTCACTGCTGTTGACTCCGGAGCATTCCTTCGTCCAACCATCATCGATGGCCTTGATCACACATCGAGAACGTCAACAGAGGAAATCTTCGGACCAGTTGTCACCGTTCACCGTTTTGATACGGACGAACAAGCCATTGAGATGGCCAATTCAACAGAGTATGGGCTTGCTGGTTCGATATGGTCAACAAACATTGACCGTGCACATGCGCTTGCTCAGCAAATCGAAACAGGAATTATCTGGATCAACACGTGGTTGCATCGTGATTTGAGGACACCGTTTGGTGGTGTGAAGAACTCCGGTGTTGGTCGAGAAGGCGGCAATTGGAGCCTCGGATTTTTCTCAGAACCACTCAATGTTTGCATCAAACACGACCAAGAATGATGGCGAGCCTTTGAAATGTTGAATTCAATCGGAAGCATGAGGCAGAACGATGTCGGTTCACAGCAAAGCAACGAAAGTTACGACGCATACGCTTCAGGAAATGAAGCGTGCCAACGAACCTATCACCATGTTGACGGCGTACGACTACTCACTTGCTCGCCTTGTTGATGCAGCAGGTGTTGATGTGATTCTCGTCGGTGATTCTGCTTCAAACGTCATGGCAGGTCAGGTGACAACCGTCCCCATGACGCTCGACCATATGATCTACCACGCTCAATGCGTCCAACGTGCTGTTGATCGAGCACTCATTGTCGTCGACATGCCTTTTGGAACCTACCAAGGAAATTCTCGACAAGCTCTCGAAAGTGCTATCCGTATCATGAAAGAAGCAGAAGGCCATGCTGTCAAACTTGAGGGTGGTTCTGAGATCGTTGAATCAATTGAACGAATTTTGACGGCAGGCATTCCTGTCATGGGGCATCTTGGGCTTACGCCTCAAAGCATCTACAAGTTTGGGACCTATACCGTTCGTGCCAAGGAGGACGAAGAGGCAGAAAAGCTGATTGAAGATGCGAAACTTCTCGAGGAAGCAGGTTGCTTCGCCATCGTTCTCGAAAAGATTCCAAAGGAACTTGCACAACGCGTTCAAAGTGAGTTGAGCATTCCTGTCATCGGCATCGGAGCAGGTCCTCACTGCGATGGGCAAGTCCTCGTTCTCCACGATCTTCTTGGGATTACAATGGATTTCTCACCACGATTCCTTCGCCGTTATCTCAATCTTGCAGAGGACATCGATGGTGCCATTCGTTCCTATTGCGAGGATGTCCGTTCTGGGGATTTCCCGAATGAATCCGAGTCGTACACTTCTTAGATGTAATTGTAGGCAAGAATACTGCCGCCAAACGCTCCAACGTTTACTGCCATTGCGTGCCAAAGTCCGTAACGGAAAGGTGGGAATTCGAACTGAAGCCAATACGAACTAATAAACAACCAAGCAATGCAAGGGAGGAATCCTCCAAGGTACACCGATGAACTTCCAAACATCCAGACTAATGACAAGATGCAGGCTGTAAGTGCAAAACCCATTTCATATTCGCCAGCGCGTTTCATTTCCATCCCAAGTAGTAACTTGTAGATGATTGGTCCCGCAATGAGGTACATGGCGAATGCTCCATGAACCGGATTGGGAACGAAATTTGGTTCGATGCGGGGCATCACAGTAAGTTGCCATATCGCACCAAAGACCATTCCAATCAACAAAGGAGCCATCATGTGGCGAAGCATATCGGAGAAGATTTCGCTTCCTGTAACGCCCGCATCATCGGTGTCCAACGTCGGTGATTCTTCTGATGCTGAAGGCGCATCATCCATCTCCGACATGCTTTGGGCTTGGACCCTTCTCGTTTGAGGTTTAGCCTTCTGTTGCGATGCATCCATATGCGTCCTATGCTTGGTCGAACCATGGCCAAGGGTTCGATTGTTGCAGGCTGTCTTGCACCGCATCCACCTCATCTTGTGTACGCAGAAAATCCACCTCAGAACGAACCAACTTCTGAAGGTGGTTGGGAGCAGCTTCGATGGGGATATGAACGGCTGCGTGAATCGCTTTCGAAGATCGATCACGATGTCTTGGTCATCCTTTCGCCGCATTGGCAAACGTACGTTGGGACACATTTCCTCGGCTTGCCTCATTTTGAAGGGCTCTCGGTCGACCCCATCTTCCCCAATCTGTTTCGATATTCGTACAACCTTGACATTGATGTCGAATTGAGCAAAGCCATTCATGACAAAGCAGCGGATGCAGGTCTTGCAGTGAAAATGATGGAAAATCCAGATTTCCGTGTCGATTATGGAACGATTACAACTGGCCACATGGTCAATCCAGCCTTCGACAAACCTCTTGTTGTCATTTCATCGAACCGTTCTCGCCATTATTACTCCGTTGAAGTCATGCAAGAGATGATGATGGAATTAGGGCGAGTGACTCGCGACGCCATTCTCGAAAGCGGAAAGAAAGCCGTTGTCCTCGCATCAAATTCACTTTCTCATCGCCACTTTACAACGGAATCTGATGTTCCTGAGGATATGAGCAAAGAGCACATCACCAGCCATGCAATGCACCTCTGGGACATGCGAATCATCGACTACATGCGGACCGGGCAAGCTCAGCGAATCATCGACGAGATGCCTGAATTTACCGAACAAGCCATCGCTGAATCCGATGGCGGTGGTCTGACTTGGCTCCTCAGCACCTTGACCGTACCAACATATCCTGCCATCCTCCATGGATACGGGACCATTATCGGAACTGGAAATGCCATCGTTGAATGGCCCTGTTACGCTCACGAGGAGGTCTGAGTTTGACCAACTCTATCCTGGCTTCGTACGTGGTTCCTGTCCATCCTCATCCTCTCTTGGTTCCTGAACAAAACGAAGGTTGGCAAAGGCTACGAGATGCTTTTGATGAAGCACGCCAACAGATTTCAGACAGTGGAGCAGATTTGATCATCATCTACTCAACAACATGGCCGAGCATCATTGGGCATCAGATTCAAGCCGATCCAAATCCAACGTGGACCTTGGTCGATCAGGATTTCCATGACCTCGGCTCCATGGATTATTCGTTCCGAATCGATGCTGATTTTGCAGAGGCTTGGAACAAGGCCAACCATGCACGAGGTCTTCAGAGTAGAACCGTTGCCTACAAAGGATTCCCAATTGATGTCGGTTCGGTTGTCGCCCTGAAACTCCTCAATCCGGACAATGCGATTCCAGCAGTTATTGTTTCATCCAACGTCTATGCCAACCGGGCTGAAACGACAGTCCTTGCAAAATCGTGCCTCGATGTGTTGAAATCCACAGGAAAGAAAGCAGTTGCAGTAACTGCAATGTCAATGTCCAATCGAATGTTCACGGAATTTATTGATGCTGCTGAGGATAAGATTCACTCACTCAAGGACGATGAATGGAATCGTAAGGTCCTCCAGTTCCTTGAAGAGGGACGTCTTGAGGACGTCGCACAACTCTCTCGCACCATTCACCAGCAAATTCGCGTGCAAAAGGTTGTCACCTTCAAGCCGATGTGGTGGCTCTCCGCCATGAACGATAATCGAAACGATTTGACGGGTCGAGTTCTTGCTTACGAAGCATTGCACGGAGCAGGAGGCGCTGTTGTCCATCTTGACCCAACATCAAACGGAATGGGGGACAAGGAATACGATGAGGACGATGTTGAAGTCTATCATGGAGAACGCAACGTTCTCGATGCAGAGGGGAACGAGGGTTCTCTTGAATCAAAACACGTTGATGGCAACGGCCCAGCGTTATGGGATCCCGCAGAGGGCAAGGATGCAGTGAACACAGATTCTGCGCCAAAACCTGTTGGATTGTACCCTCATGCACGACGAGTTGGTGATCTTCT
>JAYYFM010000105.1:0-4515 GCA_036158745.1 Thermoplasmatota archaeon | reverse complement strand
CGAATCATTTCATCCTCTTCGACTTGACTTTGGGCTTGGACCATCGAAGAACTTGAAATCCCGACGAGCAAGCCAATCGAGATGAAAATCAACAAGGTGTTCACTCGCATGGTTGCCACTCCTGAATACGTTGCAAAAACATTGGTCATGATTGCGTCCATTTTTCGACGAGCATTGGGAGGATTTCTCCAGCCTTGCCTTGAATGAATTCATCAAAGAAGTACACATTTTCCGGTGGATCAAGATTGATGCCCATTGTGTGCGCACCGTGACGACGTGCCATGTGAAGGAAATTCGCAGCAGGATAGACGTGACCACTTGTACCGATGGCAATGAAGACATCGCACTCGGACAGTGTTTTCTCAATTTCAGGCATCTGCATAGGCATTTCATTGAACCAAACAATGTGTGGACGCAGTCTTCCTTCGCATTGTGAACATGCAAGGAACGAATCTTGAAGATGTTCACTCTCCATCATTTCCTCAACATGATTGCATACCTCACATCGCAGTTTGGCAAGTTCTCCATGCATGTGAATCAAATTATTTGAGCCTGCACGCTCATGCAAATCATCGACGTTTTGGGTCACTAAGAGAAAGTTTTGCAGATGATTCTCGAGTTCGACCAATGCCTTGTGACCTTGGTTCGGTTCGACTTCCAACAATTGTCTTCGTCGCTGTTGGTAAAAATTCCATACAAGCTGTGGATTGGCTTGCCAACCCTCTGGTGTCGCAACCTCCTCAATTCGATGATTTTCCCACAATCCATCCGAATCGCGGAAGGTTCGGATTCCAGACTCGGCGCTGATACCAGCACCAGTCAAGATCACAACGTTGGAATCTCTTGAAATCATGATGCATCAATCGTCTTTTTTGTGTTCGAATGAAAATCCATCAAAATCCGTTTGATAAACAGGGACGTCATTGGGTCTTTCCTCAAAGGCTGGGGGGATATTTTGCTGTTCCTGGACTTGTGGCTGTTCAACAAATTGTTGCTGAGATGGTACACCAGAAGGAGGGATGTATTGGTGAACTGTCGTTTGGTTCGGTTGATACATCGTTCCATCAGGTTGTTGGTATACAATCACCTGTGGTACCTTTTTTCCTGTCGAAAGTCCTACAATCAAGAGAATGAGGCCCAATAGACAACAAACACCGCCGCCACACATTGCGAATACCGGGCCGATGAGACCATCTGCATCAACAATCACGACATTGCCTTCAGCATCGATGTTGTAAGTTCCAGCATCGTAGATTTCAACATCGCCAAGGTATGTATAGCCAGTAATTTCTGTTCCCGCGTCACAATTCGGATAAAAATACTCAAACATGTCATCCGTCACTGAAATGGAATAACTGTAACAATCAACATCACCTTTTGCATATACTTCGAGCCAGCTTGATGTGCCATCGAAATTGAAGACTGTGCCATCAGTTTCCGTATCGTGTAGAATGTTATCGCTGTTGGGTTCGTAAGTTGCAATACCCGCAATAGAAAATACAAAACCTAGCAGGGACAAAAGAATCAGAACGCCACCGGTAATGGCGAGCCCTTTGTTCATGAAAACAACTCAACGAGATGCGAGAGTGAGGTTCTTCCACATGTCTTCTGGAACTTCCATAGCCAAGCGGAGACCACCCATTGCACCGAGTCGAACTGGGTCATCGACAACGTGAACGTTGACATCGCCCATGTCGGAGAGTCGGCGTTCGATGAGAGCACCGAGGCCACGAATACCCGATCCGCCACCAGCGAGAACCATGTTTCGACGGAATTGGTCGTGGTATTCAGGGTTGGAGTCAGCGATGAGTTGCTTGACGTTCTCAACGATTGGGTCAACGATGGACTCACATGCTCGCTGTACGCAGTCTGTGATGTCGAGGTTCATGGCCTTACCTTCGATGGAGAAGTCGACCATGATTGGCTCATCAGGCGTTGAGGTTGATACGAAGGAGTACTGTTCCTTCCAGCGTCGAGCCATGTCCTTTGTGATTTGAGCTCCGTTGTACTTGGATTGAACTTCCTTAATGATTTGCGCATCAACGTAGTCTCCAGCGTATCCGGTGTGCATTTGGTCGCCTGGACCAGGAATGGTTCCGTAGACACGGCAAAGATCTGTCGTTCCTGCACCGATATCGATGACGAGTGTGTGCTCGATCATGTCGAGAGCGTAAGCGACAGCGAACGGCTCTGAGATAATCATAGCAGCGTTAACGCTACCTGCAGCAGCGTCAAAGATAGCCGTCTTGTCGACGTGGCTGGCTTCAGCTGGTGCACCAATAACAGCGACGACACGGTCGTGTTCCTCTGGGTCTGCTAAACCGATGAGGTGAGTGATGAAATGAGCGATGAATTGTCGATCTTCAATCGTATCCTTGATGACACCAAGTTCGAGAGGGCGGTAGAGGTTCAATGCAAGTCTGTTCTTCAGAGCATCTTCTCCGAAGAGAACATCTCGCTTGAGGAAATTTCGTGCAATTGGATCTTTTGGTGTTCCAATTACAGTGAGTTCTTCTTCTTCGTGATTTCCTGAGGAGACCATTACAGAACGAAATGTTCCCAAATCAATCCCAATATACAATACATCTTCTGCCATAGCGTTCGCCATTCTAACGGAACACCGTCCACCTTATGAAGCATCCCTCGCTCACGTTCGCAAAAAAGGCATGAATTTCAAGGCACTCTAAAATCTATAGAAACGAATTCAGAGCCAACTTTCACACGGCTGACAATACCATGCTGAGTACTCTGGATAAAGTTCAGCCATTTGATTGCAATTTGGACACTCCTTCAACGCGTTGCCGCCAAAGATTTCCTGAACAAGGGCAACATGCTGTTCTTCACTCACACCGAGCTGTTGGCGCATAACCCACATCATCTGATCTTCACTTGGTGAGATGATGCCATCTTCGAGCACCAGAGCGATGACGTTTCGATAATCGTCCAAGACATTGACATCACGGAAATCAAGGATGACACCTCCTTTCTCTGCGACAATGTCTTGGCCACCCGGGTCATCAACGAAGAGAACAAGCGATTCTGCCTTGAGAGCATCATCTCTCAATTCAAAGGAAATGCGGTTCCCCTCCAGATTTGCATAGACCAGACGTGAAGAGCGATTGATGACATTGGTAATCGATCTCGCCGTATCCTCGCTGTTGCGACCACGCTTCCATCCAGTCGGACTTCGTTCATTGTATGCATAAAATTCGGTTCCTTTGCCAGGGTATTCGAGACGAATCTCTTCTCCTCCGTCAAATCCATTGGAAACAATCGTCAATGCAGCGACTTCTGTTGAAACCAAGTTGTCGTCATCGTCAAAACTAATCATGAGTGGTTTGCGATCCTCGGATGCAGCGTTGTAATGACCTTGCATTCCGCTCATCCACTTGTCCTCCAAGCGTTTGAGCGATTGCTCTTGCTCAGCGGAGAGATTCGAATCAACACCAAGGACGCCCTTGAGGTCACCTCGCTCCATTTCTGCCTTGAATTCGTTAATCAATTCCGAATCACGGCGGTGATTCGGCGGTGGCCCACGGACTTTGCGGGAAACGTGATTTGGATCTGCCCACTCATATGAGCACCGGCTGCAAGTAAGGTAGCCTTCCATGGTCGATGGTTGACTTTCTCCACCACATCGAGCACAATCTCCATCCTCTTGAATTGAAAGATTGTCAGCCGCTTCCTTTCTTCCTTTGCGGATGCCACCAAACCCAGCCATACCTTAGCCACGGGACAGACTTTCTATGAAGGCTTCTATCCGAGCGTTTAGAATTACAGGAGGATGGCTTTCAGACCGTAATGCATCATGCCATCTTGTCCGTAGAGGCGTCGCACGTCAAAGCGAATGCTTGCATCAATAGCAGGTTCGTTGTGCTCGTCATCGGCCAACATGAAGACACCTTTTGGACCCTCAGGGAATTGAGCAAGAACCGTTGAGACCCCATCAAGAAGCGGGGCTCTCCCGGAGAATTCCGAGGGTGCACCGGCCGCACTTAGTCGAGTCCAAGTCAGAATCGTCGCTGTTTCAGAGAGTTGCTCGCTTGCGGATTCGATCCTCTTGCCAGTTGCGTTGAGATGCCGAGGTGGCCATACAAGTTGTTGACGATCAAGCTGAGCTTTCAAACCAAGGCGAGATGGTATTGCAATCGTATGCTGTGCTTGCGAAACGTATGCTCCCTGGCTTACACCTTCAACCTCAATCTTCCATTGTTGAATAAGTTGATTTTTCATATCCATGTCGTACGATTTCGCATCGAAGGATGGCCAAGTGGGCTCGTCTTGTGAGGTTGTTATTGCAACAATGTAACTGCTGATGCTTGCATGTAGGTACAAACTTGCTTGATTATCGATACGCCACTCGGTACTCGACTCGATGATGTCTCGAACACTTACACTTGGTGTGAAGTCCAAGAAGTCCTCAAAGTTCTGAAGGTTCAGTGAATCAGAAGGTAATTGCTTCAGAAGGCCAAGTAAAATCGTCAAACGGTCACCATCTGGACCCGCCCAGTCCCC